>NZ_MCTY01000025.1:83731-105461 GCF_002873635.1 Shewanella sp. 10N.286.52.B9 | reverse complement strand
AAAGTAAACTGATTCAAATTGTAATAGTCGTTTAATTTATAATTATTTTAAATGGATTGAAGCTGTTTATTTAGCTCATAACTCTTGATTTAGCTCAAGGCTGCTTATTAAGCTCAAGGCTATTGAGTTAGCGGCTCTAGCCAGCCCCACTTATCTTCTGTCTCTCCGTTAAATAAACCAAAGAAACTTTGTTGTATTTGTTGTGTCACTGGGCCACGTTTGCCTGCGCCAACCTCAATACGGTCAACGCTTCTTACTGGCACTATTTCTGCGGCGGTGCCGGTCATGAAGATTTCGTCAGCAACATATAAAAATTCCCGCGCCATGGCTTCTTCAATCACTTCGTATCCGAGCTCTTTGGCTAACACCATAATCGTGTCACGGGTAATGCCTTTTAAGATGGCTGCGGTTGCAGGCGGGGTATATATTTTGCCATTTTTGACAATAAACAAATTGGCCCCAGCGCCTTCACTAACTAAACCGTTAGTATCTAATGCGATACCTTCATCAAAACCGTTACGCTTTGCTTCTGTAGAAATTAGCTGTGATGATAAATAATTACCGCCGGCCTTTGCCCCTGTCGGTATGGTATTAGGTGCTAGGCGCTGCCATGATGTCACTGCGACATCAACGCCGGCATCCATGCTCTCTTCGCCAAGGTAGGCGCCCCACGAAAAAGCCGCTACGACCATATCACATTGTGCGTCAATTGGCGGGGTGATCCCCATCCCTACATCACCCATAAATATTAATGGACGAATATAAGCGCTGGGTAAGTTATTTTTTAGCACAGAATCACTGCAAGCTTGCATGACTTGCTCAAAGCTAAAAGGCACATTCATTCGATAAATTTTGGCGGAATCAAATAAACGCTGCACGTGGTCGGTTAGCCTAAACCCTGCTGGGCCTAGATGAGTATCATAAATGCGAATACCTTCAAATACTGAAGAGCCATAATGCATTGCATGTGTCATCACGTGTACCTTAGCATCTTGCCAAGGCATAATTTCACCGTTAAACCATATAAGTTCTGATTGTGTCGCTGCCATAGTCTGTCCCTTAATCTATATCGATGAAATTGTTTATGCTTGCGCGGTCGTCTTTTGACTAGCTGCTGCGAATATTGGTGTATTAACATCGATAGCGGCAGGCACAGTCACTGCTTGGCAATCGATGACATCAATGAGTTTATTTAATTGATGGGTAAGCAATTCAATCACTCGCTCACTTTTGACATCAAAATGCAGTGTGACGCTACCTGCCTCGTTGAGCTGCATATTCATATTGATAATGCTAAAGCCCCGATGACGAGTCACTCTCAGCACTCGCTCCATTACTTCCGGTTGGTTGTGTAAGGTTAATTCAACTGAATGCATCATGTTTGCTTCTCCATTTGATCCATCATGTCGCTATTACATGCCCCTGGCGGAACCAATGGCCACACGTTAAACGCATCATCAATGGCTACGTGTAGCATGAAAGGTCCTGGGGTATTTAACATTTCATCGAGTGCGGCTTCGACTTGATCGGCGTGATGAATAGTTCTGCCAGGAATATCAAAAGCCGACGCCATTAACACAAAGTCTGGGTTATCTGATAAATCGGTTTCGCTATAACGTTGTTCAAAAAACAGTTGTTGCCACTGCTTAACCATGCCCAATTTTTGATTATCAATCAGTAATATTTTTACCGGCAATTTGCGGCGCTTAATTGTGGTGAGCTCTTGAACGTTCATCATAAATGAACCATCACCAGATACCGTCACCACTGTGGCATTTGGACGCGCCACTTGTGCGCCAATAGCAGCGGGTAAACCAAAGCCCATAGTGCCAAGACCTGCACTGGATAAATGATCTTCAGGACGGCGAAACCACATATGCTGTGCCACCCACATTTGGTGTTGGCCCACATCGCAGCTGACAACACTGTCTTCTGGTAATTTGTTTGCTAGTCGACGTAACATTGCTGGAGCATAAATCAATTCACCCGGATGTTGATAATCCCATTGGTGTTGCTGATATAAATCTTCAATTTCTTGCTGCCATGGCGCTAATGAAAGCGGCATTGATAACGCGGGTAACACCTGTCTTAAATCTGCTGAAATAGATACATCAGCTTGGCGGAGCTTATTGATTTCTGCGATATCGATATCAAGGTGCAGCACTTTGGCATCTTGAGCAAAGGTGGCTAATCGCCCGGTGACCCGATCATCAAATCTTGCGCCAACGACAATCAATAAATCACAGGCTTGCACGGCTAAGTTTGCCGCTTTACCACCATGCATACCGAGCATACCTAAGTAACCTTTGCAGCCATGTTCAATACTGCCAAGACCTTTTAAGGTCGCCACTGAAGGCATACCCGTTTCATTGATAAATTGACGTAAATGATCAACTGCTCCCGCCATACCTACCCCGCCGCCAACATACAAAATAGGCTTTTTAGCTTGTTGTATTAAAGCTTTAGCAGCATCTATCGCGCTTAGCTCAGCTGCGGGTTCTTCAGTAAAGCTGAGTATTGGAGTTTTGTATTCAAGCTCAGCTATTTGGATATCTTTGGGAATATCAACTAACACAGGGCCGGGCCTGCCAGATGCGGCAATTTCAAAGGCTTTATAAAGCGTCGGGATAAGCTCATTGATATCCGTCACCATAAAGCTGTGTTTGGTGCACGATAATGACATACCAAGAACATCAATTTCTTGAAAAGCGTCAGTGCCAATCACTGCCGTTGACACTTGGCCTGTAATCGCCACCAAAGGCACAGAATCCAGTAATGCATCAGCAAGCGAGGTGATTAAATTAGTCGCACCTGGGCCTGATGTGGCAAAACAGACTCCCGTTTTACCGCTGGCTCTAGCATAACCCACAGCGGCAAATGCAGCGCCTTGCTCATGGCGACTCAGCAGGTGGGTAACAGGGCTACCATACAGAGCATCATAAATTGGCATAATAGCGCCACCTGGGTAACCAAATACTGTGGTTGCACCATGTGCGGCCAATACTTTAATGACTGCGTCCGCGCCTCTCATTTTTTGCCCTGATTCCATATGCATCTCTCACGCTCTGTATTGTTAATGTGCCCAGTATTTGCAGCCCTAAAACTAAAAAACCCCCGTTCCTTTCGGAGCGGGGGTTTTTGCAAATGTTGACTTTCTAACTCAGTCTTTTTGCCAAACTCCACCCCCGCGGTGATTTAATAATCACGACGGTAATAATCACAATAATGAGCTGGGCAGCTTGGTTAAACATAAATGACTGAATCCTAAAAATGTCATAAAAAATATTTGTTAATGTTGCTATAAGGTCTCGCACTTTGCCAGACTGTTTATAATTCATCCTTTATAGGAGTACCATAAAGCGATTTATAAACACAACATAAAATTGTGTTGTCAAAAAAAAATTCAGCTTCCCTGCCGAGACAATGCAAACAACAACAAAATCTAAAGCTATGATGGTCAACACAAATCCGTGATAACCACCCTAAGCTTTTGATTGATTGTTTCTACTTTATGCAAGTTTTAACTTTACAAAAGTTTGATGCCTGCCCGAAAACGTAGCTGAACAGGTACTTCACAACACAATCAACAAAAATTAGTTAGCTTCAACAATACCTTTCATATCAGTCATGTAACCGCGTAATTCTGCACCGATAAACTCAACATCGGTATGACGAATCGCTTCATTCACTTCAATTAAGCGCTTGTTATCAACGCTATTTGAACCCGCAGCTAAACCAGCACCTAATAACTCTGGTGACATTGCTTTTACGTAGTCACGTAATAGCGGCACCGCTGCATGGTTAAACAAGTAACAACCGTATTCAGCAGTATCTGAAATAACTACGTTCATTTCATATAAACGTTTGCGTGCAATGGTGTTAGCAATCAATGGCGTTTCATGTAGTGATTCGTAATAAGCTGACTCTTCAATAATACCTGCTGCAACCATGGTATCGAACGCTAGCTCTACACCGGCTTTGATCATGGCAACTAAGAAGATACCTTGGTCAAAATACGTTTGCTCATCGATGTGTTCATCTGATACTGGTGAATTTTCGAATGCTGTTTCGTTGGTTTCTGCTCTCCAACGAAGTAAGTTTGCATCGTCATTGGCCCAATCTGCCATCATAGTGCGAGAGAACTCACCACTAATAATGTCATCCATGTGCTTTTCAAATAATGGTTGAAGAATTTCTTTCAACTCTTCAGCAACTTCAAACGCCTTCACTTTGGCAGGGTTTGATAAACGATCCATCATGTTAGTGATGCCGCCATGCTTAAGTGCTTCAGTGACAGTTTCCCATCCTTGCTGAATTAACTTACTTGCATAACCTGGCTCAACACCGTCAGCGACCATTTTTTCATAACCAAGAATGGCGCCAGTTTGCAACATGCCACAAAGAATTGTTTGCTCGCCCATTAAGTCAGACTTAACTTCTGCAATGAATGATGACAATAAAACACCCGCTCGGTCGCCACCAGTTGCACTTGCATAAGCTTTAGCAATGGCAAGGCCATCACCTTTCGGGTCATTTTCAGGGTGAACCGCAATCAGTGTTGGGACACCAAAACCGCGTTTGTATTCTTCACGTACTTCAGTACCTGGACACTTAGGCGCAACCATAACAACAGTGATATCAGAACGAATCTGCATACCTTCTTCAACGATATTAAAACCGTGAGAGTAAGATAATGTGGCACCTTCTTTCATCAATGGCATTACTGCATTAACAACATTTGAATGCTGTTTATCAGGTGTTAGGTTAAGCACTAAATCAGCAGCAGGAACAAGCTCTTCGAAAGTGCCTACTTTAAAACCGTTATCAGTTGCTTGCTTCCATGATGCACGTTTCTCAGCAATCGCTTGCGGACGTAATGCAAAAGAGATATTCAAGCCTGAGTCACGCATATTCAGACCTTGGTTTAGGCCTTGTGCCCCACAACCTAAGATCACGATATTCCAATCTTTAATAAAACTACAACCGTCGCTAAACTCAGTACGATCCATAAAGCGGCATTGTGCTAATTGAGCTAATTGTTGACGTAAATTCAGAGAGTTAAAATAGTTAGCCATCTGAGATACCACCTTTAATTCAGAAATTTGAGACACTCCATTCTGGCAGCCAAACTATCCAGAAGTTGTGATTGAGATCACTATAGCGTAAGCTCATGATTGCTCAAAATGATATATTCGGCACACTACGTTTCACTTTTTGCAACGTTATTGATATATCCCGCATATCTGAACAAATTGATTTCAAGACACTGATTTTATTAAGGCTACAACATGGATATTCGTGCATTAAAACTGTATTTACACTTATGCGACAGCCTGCATTTTGGCAAAACAGCCCAGCAAACCCATGTGAGCCCGTCAACATTAAGCCGCGCATTGCAGCGCCTTGAAGAAGAAGTGGGTTGTAAATTGTTTGAGCGGGACAATCGCAGTGTCAGCATTACCCATGCGGGCAATGAATTTAAGCAATTTGCCGAACACACCTTAGCTGAGTGGTTAAGTTTGAAAAGCCGCATTGACCCCGAGCAGCCCTTACTTCACGGTCGTATCAACTTATATTGCTCAGTCACTGCCGCATACAGTCACCTACCTGCATTGCTTGACCGCTTTAGACGTGAGCACCCTCATGTGGAAATTACCTTGAACACGGGGGATGCGGCCAATGCAGTAGCAGAGATCCAACATAATCGCGCCGATGTTGCCATTATCGCCTTGCCAGACTCATTGCCTGCAAGCCTACATTTTGAAGAAATCGGCCAAGTGCCGCTGCATCTATATGCGCCCACCATAAAATGCCAAGCCCAAAGCATGATTAAGCAACAACCCATAGACTGGGCGCAGCTGCCTTTTATTGTCCCCGACCATGGGCCTGGCAGACGCCGCGCTGATAATTGGTTTAAAGCCATGGGCTTCAAGCCCAATATTTATGCGCAAGTCTCGGGGCAAGAGGCAATAACCTCGATGGTGGCCTTGGGCTGTGGCGTCAGTATTAGTCCTGATGTGGTAGTCGAAAATAGCCCAGTGCGAGAACGCTTACAGCGGCTTGAATCACCACAAGATATCGCCCCCTTTCAATTAGGTTGTTGCTGCAAAGAAAAACGCACTCAAGAACCTATTTTAAAAGCCTTTCTTGAAGTTATTTAAGCCTCTCAAATATCAACAGCAGCTAAAATCGCACTGTTGATTTTAGCTGCTACACTTAGAAAGCTTAAAAACTAACTAAATAGTTACTAAATTCCAGCACACAAAACAAAAGGATTTGTTAATGGCTATTGCCTGTGTAAACACCCGCGCCTGTTGTGGCGTTGAAGCGCCTAAAGTCACTGTCGAAGTACATCTTAGTAATGGTTTGCCTGCGTTTAATTTAGTGGGGTTACCTGAAACCTCAGTAAAAGAAGCCAGAGAGCGAGTTCGCAGTGCCTTAATAAACGCTGGTTTTGAATTCCCCATGCAGCGAATAACGGTAAACCTTGCTCCGGCTGATTTACCCAAGCAAGGTGGCCGTTATGATTTGCCTATCGCCATTGGTATTTTGGCCGCCTCGGGGCAAATTCCTAATACCCAGTTAGCCCAATGTGAGTTTATTGGTGAGCTAGCCTTGTCAGGACAAGTAAGGCCCTGCATTGGTATTCTGCCCGCTATTATTGCCGCTAAAAATCAACAGCATGAATTATTCATCCCTTTAGATAACCGCCATGAAGCAGAGTTAGTGGGTTACCCGCAAACCCACTTAGTCGCTCACTTGCAAAACCTCGCAGCCTTTATGCACGGCCAAGCAAAATTACCACTGGTTGATCAGCAATTGGAATGGTTTGAAGAACCTTTAGCAGAAAACGCACTCTGCCTCAGCGAAGTGATTGGTCAATACCAAGCTAAGCAAGGGCTGGAAATCGCAGCGGCAGGTGGTCACAACACCCTATTTATTGGTCCGCCCGGTACAGGTAAAAGTATGCTGGCCAATCGGATAATCCCGCTACTGCCCAAGCTTACCTATGAAGAGGCCATTGATGTTGCTGCGATTCATTCGGTTGCAGGACTTAATATTAAACCCCAAGCCTTTTTAGAGCGGCCTTTTCGAGCGCCACATCATACGTGTTCATCAATATCCTTAGTGGGCGGAGGCAGCGTGCCAAAACCTGGGGAAATATCCTTAGCCCATAGAGGCATTTTATTTCTTGATGAAATTGCGGAATTCCCGCGCAAAGTATTAGATTGCCTGCGTGAGCCAATGGAGTCTGGTGAAGTGGTTATCTCGCGGGCTGCCGCCAAAGTAACCTTTTCTAGTCGCTTTCAACTCATCGCGGCGATGAACCCTAGCCCTTGCGGTGATGTTGAAAACTCTCGCGCAACGCCTGACCAAATTCAACGTTACTTATCCCGTTTATCAGGGCCATTTTTAGATAGATTCGATCTCACGATAGAAGTCCCTAAACTGCCTGCAGGCACCTTAACGCAAACCCAAGAAATAGGCGAAAGTAGCCAATCCATTGCTAAGCGAGTGCAGCTAGCGCGGGAAAAACAACTCAGCCGTGCAGGCGTGATTAATTGCCAGTTAAGCCCAACCCAATTGAAACAACACTTAGCCATGAGCCAAAGCGATTTAGAGTTTCTCGAACAGAGTATTCAACAATTGGGCTTATCCGTCAGAAGTTTCCATCGAATTCAGCGGGTGTCACGCACCATTGCAGACTTGCAACAGTCTGAAACCACCGAAAGAAGGCATATAGCACAAGCACTTGGCTACAGGGCAATGGACAGGTTAATGAATCGTTTGAGCCAACAATAAATAGCTAACGCATTAAAATATCGAGTGATTACCTGAAAAATCACAAAAAGTTTCGATATTATTGTTCAGTGGATTGAGCCGAAGGCTATCACGGAGTAACATAAGCTTCCATTTACAGGAGAGCTAGATGCCGCTGTTAGCAAAAATTAAAGGATCTATAGCATTTATTTGCTATGTCATAAATACGATCGTCTGGGTTACACCCATTCTAATTTTTAGTATTTTCAAACTATTACCCATTAATGTTATTCGTAAAATATGCAGTTATATTTTAGATAACTGTGCCAGTGCGTGGATCAGTGTTAATGGTGTTATCGAAGCCATTTTTCATCCCGTTACCATAAAACTAAGCGGTGATGATCAGTTTTCTGAAAAAGAATGGTACATGGTTATAGCTAACCACCAGTCATGGGTCGATATTTTAGTACTTCAGCGTGTTTTTAATCGTAAGATCCCTTTTTTAAAGTTTTTTTTAAAACAAGAGCTCATATTTGTTCCCATATTAGGGCTTGCTTGGTGGGCGTTAGACTTTCCCTTTATGCGTCGTTATTCGACAGCACAATTGAAAAAGAACCCAAAACTTAAAGGTAAAGACATTGAGATTACCCGTAAGTCGTGCAACAAATTTAAGCATAAGCCTGTCAGCGTGATGAATTTCGTTGAAGGCACCCGTTTTCATCCGCAAAAACACCAAAAGCAAGCTTCGCCTTTTCAGCACTTGCTGAAGCCCAAAGCCGGTGGAATGGCCTTTGCTTTAGATGCTATGGGTGAACACATCAACAAGTTAGTTAATGTCACCATTTACTACCCTAATAAAGTGCCAAGCTACTGGGAGTATATTTGCGGCGAGTTAACTGAGGTTTATGTCGATATTCACATCTCTGATATCCCAGCGACCTTAAAAGGTGACTATAGTAATGATAGGCAGTTTAAAATTGATTTTCAGTCTCAGTTAAATCAACTTTGGCAAGAAAAAGATAAAAAAATCAGCATTATGGCTGAAGAAAACAAATAAGAGGTATTTAGCTACATGCTAGGTTTTTTACCAGGTCCAGTCATCTTTTTTATTAGTAGCAGTTTATTGATCATCAATACCACACTATGGGCAGGTCTCATTAGTATTGGTGGCGTCATTAAGCTGTTCGTTCCTGTAGTTGCAGCAAGAAACGCACTTACTCGCTTAATGAACCGCTTTATGTGGGCATGGGCAAGCTGTAATGGCGGTATTTTATTTCTCATTGCTAAAATAGAGTGGGATATTGAGGGGCTTGAAGGCCTGGATGAACGCGGCTGGTATTTGTTGATCAGTAACCATGTCAGTGGCTTTGATATTGCAGCGCAAACCTATATCTTGCGTAACCATATTCCTATGTTGAAGTTTTTCCTTAAAAAAGAGCTAATCTTTGTGCCCTTTCTGGGTTTAGGCTGCTGGGCATTAGATATGCCGTTCATGAACCGAACTAGCCCTGCTAAGCTCAAGAAGAATCCAAAACTTAAGGGTAAAGATTTACAAACCACCCGCAAGGCATGTGAAAAATTTAAGCATTTCCCAACATCAATTATTAATTATGTGGAAGGCAGCCGTTTTACTGCAGGTAAACACAAGCGCCAACAGTCGCCTTATAAACATTTGTTAAGGCCAAAGGCTGGCGGCATTGCCTTTACCCTTTCGGCAATGGGCGAGCAATTTACTGGGTTACTTAACATGACCTTAGCTTATCCTGATGCTGACACAGAGAAAGGCGCTTTGTATGAGGTCATGTCTGGGCGTGTTAAAAAAATTGTGGTCAGAATTGAGCAAATGCCAGTACCTAAAGTGGATGCTGAAGATTATTTCTCTAATCCTGAAACCCGAGTTGAATTTCAGCGCTGGTTAAACCAAGTTTGGTTCGAGAAGGATCAGCAGTTAGATGGTATTTATAAAAAATACCTTAATGACACATCTACGCCCAAATAGTACTGTTTAAAATCAGCCTAAAAACACGCTTAATTGCGTGTTTTTTGTTTTTAAACCAACAAGCTTCATCAAAACAGTTAAGCCAACAACAGTTTCTCAACAAGCATAAAATCAGCAAACTTAAATGTAATTTGAAAAAAACTATATTACTCGCGTAATATGGTTATAATTCAACAACAAAAACTTTAAATCGCTGGCAACATATACAAATAAACTAGCGGTACGCCCTGTTGTAAGCATGTTTATAAATTAGATATTAATTAACAATGTGCAATTTGGCATCATTCTTTACCCATTATAATTATTACAGGTGCAGATTGAATTTACGTTTTTCCTTAGCCTTGAAAACATGCTTATGCATTTTGGTGCTCTTCACCTCAATGTCAGCTTCCGTCTATGCAATTAGCCCACTTAATGACAATCACCTGTTAGCGTTTGAACAATTTGAAGCCTCTAACGACTTAAATCAAAACTCTGTCACTAAACTGTTCAAAGATAGCTCAGGCATGTTATGGGTTGGCACTCAAGATGGCTTACACAGTTATAACGGCATTCAATTTGATGTGTTTGTTAACGACAGTAATAATCCCACCAGTATTGCCGGCAATTACATTACCGATATATTGCAATCATCTGATAGTGACTTATGGGTGGCAACCTTTTCCCAAGGACTCAGCCGTTTAAACCTCAGTAATGGTGAGTTTACTCATTTGGGGAGTGCCCAAGGGTTAACAGACTTAAAGCTAACTAAACTCACGTTAATTGATAATAGTTTGTGGATAGGGACTCAATCAGGTTTATTCACCCTATCACTGCATACCAATAAAATAGCAAAAATAAGCTTAAATAATGCTATCGATCCTCATATCACCAGTATCGCCAATATCGATGACAAATATATTTTTGTTGGCACCCAAGCCAGTGGCACTTACGCCATTGATAGCAACAACATTATCCGCTTAGATATCCCACCCAACCTGCGGGTCAATAGTATAAAAACCAGTCATGATAAAAGCGCAGTGTGGTTAGCGATTAGCAATCGACTGATCAGCTACGATCTGATTAGCGGCGAACAAACCACAATTTGGATCAATAACCAAACTAAAAAATACAATCAAATAAAAGACTTTGTCATCAATGGTGATAAACAAATATGGGCCATTGGCGCAAACGCTGGGTTAATTCAATTGGATTTAATTGGTGATACATGGCGCAGCCGCATCCATAAATACGATCCCAATAGTCGCCAATCTATTAGCGAAGACAATCTACAAAGCATCATGCTCGCAGAAGACGGTAACCTATGGTTAGGCACTCGCTACTCAGGAATTAATAAGCTTAACCTCAATCAAGTGTATTTTAACCATATTTACGAACTCCATCCTAGCAAGCCTAAAATGGCCAATATGATCCGGGCGATTTTTCGTGATGATCAGCAGCGTTTATGGATTGGCACTGAAAGCGCAGGCTTAAAACTATTTGATGAGCAGCAAGGTAGTTTTTATTACTACAACGACCTATTTGCTCAGGCCCTTAATGTACATGAAGCAGAGTACCCGTTAACTGTACATGCCATCACCCAAACCCAAGACGGTAATCTGTGGTTTGGTACTAATCACGGGCTGGCACAATTAACGCCAGATCAGCAGCTGTCATTTGTGCCTTTAGCTGATAATAGCGCTTCAGACTCGCTGCTGATCCGTAAATTTGCTCAAGATGATAGCGGCCGACTTTGGGTTGCTAGTAACTACGGCTTATATTTTGTATTGCCAGGTGAAGAGGTTATTCATCAATACAATTTTGATTTTCAGACTGAATTTGTCCCCAGTAAGCGCCCAATATTGTCCCTTACTTACCATAACAACAGCCTGTGGCTCGGCACAATGGCAGGCTTAGTCAGACTAAAACCTGACACTCAAGAACTCATTCTCAAAAGTCGCCAAGCAGCCGACACTAGCACACTCAGTGATAATCGTATTCGAGATTTTATTGTCACTGCCGCTGGTGACTTATTAATGGCAACCCATAGCGGCGTCGATAAAGTTATCGAAACCACTAATAACCAACTGCAATTTGAGCCCTTAAGTGAACCGTTAAAGCAGCACACGGTTTATGCCATGTTAGAAGACGATGCTCAAAACCTGTGGCTTAGTACCAATTCTGGTATCGCCAGAGTATCGACTAGTTTAGAGTATATGTTCTTCAACCCATTTGATGGAGTGCAAGCTGCGGAGTTTAACGGCGGGGTTAAATTTAACGATACTGATGGCCAGCTGTGGTTTGGCGGCGTTAATGGCATAAATCAATTTAATCCACTATTGGTTCCAGCTAAAAGACCTAACACTAGAATAGCCCTAACCAGTTATCATTTGGGTGAGCAGCATTTTCCATTATTAAATTTGCAACAGCCACCAGCATTACAAATGCCCTACTCTGATAAAACCATTGGTTTTACTGTCAGTACACTGAATTTTAATTACCCTGGGTTACAGCAACTGAGTTACAAATTAGTCGGTCACAATGATGATTGGGTTGAGTTAAATCAATCAAATGACATCAGTTTTAGCAATTTGCCGCCGAAAAAGTTTGAGCTGTTAGTGCGCTCGACCCTCACTGATAACCCCTACACAGAGCCGCCTTTTAGTATCAAATTTACTGTGGTGCCGCCCTTTTACCTAAGTAAAGGCGCGTACGTCATTTATGGTATCGCCCTCATGTTGCTACTGACATTTTTCATTTATTTAAAGCAATTAAAGCGTGAAAAACAACGTGAGTTTGAAATCAGTATCCGCGCTTCAGAAGAGCGCCTTAAACTGGCGTTATGGGCCTCAGGCGATGGTATGTGGGACTGGAATATCCGCGACAACAAAGTCTACCGTACCAATATTTTAACCTCTCAACCGTTCGCTGAAGACGATCATGCATTGATCACCAATATCCACCCAGAAGATAAAGCGAGGGTAGCCCAACTTCTCAATGACCATTTAGCCGGAAAAGCTGAGTTTTTTGAAGCTGAGTACCGCGTAGAAAAGCAGCCAGGTAAATGGATATGGTTAATGGATCGCGGCAAAGTCGTTGAATGGGACCAGCAAGATAAACCGGTTCGCATGGCCGGTACCCATAAAGATATCACCGTCAGAAAAGCAACTGAAAATGAATTAAAACTCTCAAGCCAAGTACTACACAGTATGAACGAGGCCGTAGTGGTAGGCGAACTGGATTATCGAGTCCGCACGGTAAACCCTGCGTTTAGTCGTATTACCGGTTTTGAATCTGAAGCCATTGCTGGCAAACACTTTCTATATTTAGCTTACGGCAAACAGTCGCGCGCCTTTTATCATAATGTGGAATTACAACTGTTAAGGAAAAAGCATTGGGCTGGCGAAATTAATATTCGTACTAAAGATAAAAAAGGCATTTTGGCGTGGCTGGAGATCAATCAGGTCATCGATACTAAAGGTGAAACGAGCCACTTTGTTGCGGTATTTACTGATATTACCTCCCGTAAAAAAGCCGAAGAAGACTTACGCATATTAGCCAATTTCGATCCGCTCACCAGCTTGCCAAACCGCACCCTATTTCAAGACAGGCTTAATCAGGCGATCACCAAAGCCCATCGCTCTAAAGATATTGTGGCGTTATTCTTTTTGGATTTAGACCGCTTTAAGCACATTAATGACTCCATGGGTCATCATGTGGGGGATTTATTATTAAAAGCGGTGGCGATTCGATTGCAAAACTCGGTGCGCGATGGCGATACTGTTGCTCGTCTCGGTGGCGATGAATTTACCATTATTCTTGAAGGGCTCAGCAAAATAAAATCTGCTGCTGTTGTGGCAGAAAAAGTATTAAACGCCTTTAAGAGTCCGTTCTTATTGGATGATAAAAATATTACCGTATCACCTTCTATCGGCATTAGTTTGTACCCTAATGATGCCAGCGACAGTACCTCATTAATTAAATATGCAGATACTGCCATGTACCATGCTAAATCTTTAGGGCGTAATAACTTCCAGTTTTACACTGAAGATTTAAACCAATATGCCACCCGTCATGTAGAGCTTGAGGCTGGCCTTAAACAGGCGATTCAAAATAATGAAATGTATCTGGTATATCAGCCCAAGTTTGACATTAAAACCAAGCGGATTATTGGCGTTGAAGCCCTACTGCGCTGGGAAAGTAAAACCCTTGGATTTATCTCACCAGTGGAATTTATTCCGTTAGCGGAAGAAACCGGGATGATTAACGGCATTGGCCATTGGGCCATTGATCAGGCCTGCAATCAATTAGCTGAATGGCATCAACAAGGCTTTGAGCATATTTCTGTGGCTGTTAACTTATCAGCAAGACAACTTAAAGCCGATATTATTTCCACTATTGAAGTGGCCCTTGCGGTATCAGGGTTACCCGCCAGCGCTCTGGAGTTAGAGCTGACAGAGTCGATGATCATGGGTAACCCGCAAGACTCAGTCACAGTATTAGCCCAGCTAAAAGCCCTAGGCCTTACCATTGCCATTGATGACTTTGGTACTGGTTACTCAAGTTTAAGTTACTTAAAGCGCTTCCCTATCGATACCTTGAAAGTTGATAGAGAATTTGTCCGCGATATTATTGATGATCCTGATGATGCCGCTATTACCAGCGCCATTATTACTCTGGCCCACAGCCTTGAACTCAATGTCGTGGCAGAAGGCGTTGAAACTGAGGCGCAATTTGACTTCTTAAAGCATGAAGGCTGCGATCAAGTGCAGGGCTTTTTACTCAGTAAACCACTGACTGCTGAGGACTGTTTAGCAAGGCTAAGATTAGATAACCAGCAGGAAAAACTAGCATAGCATTAAAGCGATTCAATAAAAATCGACACAGCTAAACCCTATACTCCAAGCAATAAAAAAGGCTCAAATGAGCCTTTTTTATTGTCTGAATTTATTCAGTTTAACTATGGCGCGACACGCTCAACACGCTTAACCCAGCCTTCAGGTCCTTCAAGCTCACCATTTTGCAGTTGGGTAAATATTTGATAAATACGCTTGATGCAAGGGCCAACTTCACCATCACCAACTGTAATAATACGGCCATCTTCAAAGATGTACGAGCCCACTGGCGATACCACGGCTGCAGTACCAAATCCGCCCGCTTCAACAATTTCACCGGCTTCGATATCTGCGATAAATTTGTCCAGCATAATGGTTTCTTGGCGCACTTCACATCCCAATAAATGGCCAATTTCTAGCATAGATTGCGAGGTAATGGACTTTAAGATAGTGTCAGTAAACGTCGGGATAATTACAGTGCCATCTTTGAGGATATGGAAGTGGTTCATTGCGCCCACTTCCTCAATCTGCTTGTTGTTCGCATCAAGATATAACACTTGGGCAGCGCCATATTCAGCAGCGGCTTGCCCCGCTCTTAACGATGCTGCGTAATTACCGGCCGCTTTTGATGCCCCCGTGCCGCCTGATACCGCGCGGTGGAATTTTTTACTGATCAGTAATCGAATCGCTTTATTCACCCCATCAGCGTAATAAGCACCACTTGGGCTTAAGATCACGCAGAAAGTAAAGTTCAAGCTTGGGCTCACTGATAAACGATCTTCGGTAGCAAAAATAAAAGGCCTAATATATAAACATGCGCCATCTTGCATTGGAAACCACAGCCTATCGACATCAATAAGCGCATTAATGGCTTGCAGTTGAATGTCTTCAGCAAGGTTAGGAATACATAAGATATCTGCAGAGGTATTTAAACGTTGGGCATTCTTATCCAGTCTAAAGGTGTAGATTTCACCATCGTCATGCTTAAACGCTTTAGCACCTTCAAAGATGGACTGACCATAATGAAGCGCAATGGCGCCCGGGGCCATTTCAAACGGCGCATAAGGCTCAATGCGAGGGTCACACCACTGGCCATCTCGATAATCCATTAAAAACATATGATCGGTTCTGAGATTACCAAAGCCTACATTGCCTTCTGGTTTAAACTGCTCAGTACGACGCGACGATGCCGCCTTTAAATTATATTTGATGTCCATTTGCTACCACCTTAAAAACAATGCTAGCAGACTATGAATCATCAGATGTAATGTCAAGCAAATGGATAAAGTGGAGCACAATTAAGCGTCAATCGAAGTTCACAATAATTAAAACCATAAAATTAGCCGTTAAAGCATGGTAAACCGCAACAAATAAAGTTTTATCATTTCACTGAAAAAGCACAGGATGTGGCGGTTTTTAGCTTAAAACAAGCCACTCACACTGACAGATGGATAAAGCTTACAAAATAGTAGTCAAAGTCGTTCTTTTTTTAACCACTTAACGAATTTGGCTATTCCTTAAACCCCAGTCACTGCTAGAATCAGCATTCCATCCAGAAACTATTAGGACTCCCGATATGAGCCTTGAATTACTGTCCCAACTGGAAGCCAAAATCCAGGCAACTCTTGAAAATGCAGAGCTACTAAAAATGGAGCTTGAAGAAGAGAAGCAAAAGAATGCTCAATTGACTGAGACTAATCAGCAATTGCAACAAGACCTAAACTCTTGGAACGATAAAGTGAATGGCCTTGTCGGCTTACTCAATAGCGAAAGCTAAACTGTGTTAGTTTCAACATGCTGAGCTACTAGCATTTGGTTAAGCTCAGAAACAGCCTGCTTTACTTTTGGCAGGCTTTTTTTCGGCATTAAAAAACGCCCCTTTCTAAACTCTAAACACCCTAAGTCTTTTACCCAAATCACCCCAGTAAAAAAAATTCGCGCATGTTTAACGATGAGTTTAGGTGCATATACCGGAAACCTTCTCATGGAGACTCCTTTGGCTATATTTCATTTTACAACTCAAAGTTGGACAAAAAAACCGCAAAAGAGTTTCATTAAAATCGATCTTTTTCCGCTTCAAAATAACTCAATGTAAACAAAATGTAACGAGCCAGTAAAATGACGCTTGCCATTTTTTTGACACCTTGGTAAAGTGACTTCGTTACTCAGGGTAAATAACGAGCCAATTGGCTCAACACCGCACTGTTTTAAAATGCAAATTTTAAAACATGCGGTTTTTTTTTGCTCTTTTTCAGCCACTAATAAATTAAAGATACAAAAAAGGAGCCATTGGCTCCTTTTGTCACGTGGGAGGTTAAACCCTCATGTTACTTGTCAGCTGTCGCTAAGTAATAAGCGATGTCTAATAGCTCATCGTAAGACTTAATCGCACCTGTCTCAACACGGTATTTACCGTTAACCACTAACGAAGGCACACCAGAAATTTTTGCATTCTGAGTATCACGCTTCATTTTAGACATTTGCGCATTCACCATGAAAGACTTAGCTGCTGCATCAAAATCTTTACCGTCAACACCGTTAGCAATAAACACCATACGGATATCATTTAAGTTGGTGAAGCGTTGCTTTTTGTCATGGATTGCAGCAAAAATAGCTGGTTCAACTTTCTTTTCAACATTGAGCTGATGAGCAATAGCGAAAGCACGTGACATTTCTACGCCCATATCTGCGCCAATAAACTCAACGTGTGCCTGATTAAAAGCCACACCTTCTGGAAGGGTCGCTTCAATTTTTGGTACTACAGTTTTTGAGAAGTTGTAACAATGCCCGCAAAAGAATGAGAAAAACTCAGTAATTTCAGGCTTTGATGTGGCTGGGCCTTCGTTAATCACAGTGTAGTGCACACCTTCTTTATAGTCTGCTGCGGTTGCCGCCATTGGGGCTAATAGTAACGCTGCAGCCATTAATAATGCTTTTTTCATCTTGTTTCCTTTAGTATGCAATCTCAATTATGCCGTAGCATAGTTAACGCTAATTTATCTAAATCTATAATAATGTAGATTATCTCTTATGCTCAAGACCTTATCAGGATCATTTGTAACAATCTACGTTATGGTTTGCCAATTACTCAATTAAAAACTCATCAAGCTTAATGGCTCTTCATCCAGCGCTGAAAGTTGCTCTTTAAACGCTAATGTTTGCTGTTCCCAGTATTTGATATCACCAAACCATGGAAAGTTCCTTGGAAAAGCAGGATCTTGCCAGCGTTTTGTTAGCCAGGCATTGTAATGGATCATTCTCAATGCCCGCAGCGGCTCAATCAGCTTAAGTTGCTTGTGGTCAAAATCACAAAACTCCTCATAGCCTTCAAGTAATACATCTAGCTGTAATAACCGTTGGGCTCTGTCACCAGTGAGCATCATCCAAATATCTTGCACAGCAGGGCCTTGGCGAGCATCATCTAAGTCAACAAAACCTGGGCCATCTGGGGTCCATAAAATATTGCCTGGATGCAAATCACCATGAAGCCGTAATGTCGGAAATTGATGCTGCGCCAATACAGACTTGGCCTTGGCCAACACTTGCTGCGTGACAGTGAAAAACTGCTGACTAATGGCCTCAGGCACTTGCCCTGACTGCTGTAAATATTGCAGCGCATCATCCCCTAAAATTTGGCAGCTTAAGGGCTCACGATATTGAAAGCTCTCTTTACTAGCATATTGATGTATCCGGCCAATAAAGCGACCAACGGCTTCAAGTTGATCAAGGTTATCCACCTCAAATGCGCGGCCACCAATAGAGGGAAATAAAGTAAAACGATAACCTTTAAATTCATGCAGGGTTTTACCCTCAACAATCACAGGTACTGCAATGGGGATATCTTCAGCAGCTAACGCGAGTGCGTAATCATGCTCCTCTTGAATTTGATTATCACTCCAGCGATGGGGGCGATAAAACTTCACCACATAACGATTACCGCGATCGCAGCGAAATTGATACACCCGATTTTCGTAACTATTTAACGCCAGCAACCCCGTTTCAGGATAGATGTTAACACTCTCAATGGCATCGAGAATTAAATCAGGCGTTAAGGCTTGATAATGAAAGCAAGCCTCGTCAGCACTAGCCTTTGGCGCGATATCGTTAAGATGTGATTCCGGTTCTATTACATTACCCGACTTTTCCTGACTATCGATATCTTCGTCATTATCTAGATAGTCGTTGTCAGCATTGTCATTATTCATGTGTATCCTTTACCGCATTGGCAGTGATCAGCGGTTGTAGCAAGGTGATTAAATATTCTAGCACTTCAAGATCGGCTTCTACTTCCGTTGATATCCAACAAATATCGCCGTAAAACTCATAGTTAAGCCACAGCTGACTGCCTTCAAAATTAAGCTGCCATTGGTGCCTATCTGCGCCCCATAAGCGATCGCGAATATCACAATCCATTGCCAAGGCTAAGGGCTCAGCAAACGCTTCAAACTGCTCAAAATCTATTTCTGCTGAAATTAAAATGCTCAGCGAGGCTTTATCTAATTGCACCGAACGCAATAACATGATGTTCCTTTAAATAAGTTGCTTAAATACCTTGTGACTATGACTGACTAGCTACTACAAGACATGATTAAGCCTTGTCCCCATTGGGGTGGTCTATTGGCATAATGGTCTAATTCTGGTTGCTCAGCATAGGGCTGAGTTAACAGAGTATGCAGCTCTAACAATTTACTATTGTCGCCTTCTTCCACCGCCACTATGGCTTCTTGGGCTAAATAGTTGCGTAAAATATACTTGGGATTCACACTATTACGCTGTGCTTGCCATTGGTCAATATCATCAACCTTTCCAACCCGCTGCTGATAACTTTTATACCAGTCGTCAAATTTGGGTCTATCGATTATCTCATCACTAATATTGGCGTGGACACTGGTTATGTCTAACTGACCAAACGCCCTGAAAGTATTGGTATAGTCCAATAAATTATGCTGTAACACATGGCAAAATCGGCCAATGAGATCTAAGTCGGTTTTATCTTGCTCTTGGGCTTGCGCCGTGGTTTGCTCACTGACACTCAAGCCCATTTTAGCGCGCATGAGCAGTAAATATTGCTGCACTAACTCAGCTTGATAAGTATTCAGCACAGCCACTAAATCATCTGACTCAATGACGGGCGTTAATGCTTGGGCTAAACGTTGCAGGTTCCACAGGCCAATGCCAGGTTGCTGACCAAAGGCATAACGGCCCTGGGGATCGGAGTGATTACAAATAAAGTCTTCTTTAAAAGTATCTAAAAAGGCAAATGGGCCAAAATCAAAGCTGTCACCAAGAATCGACATGTTATCAGTATTAAGTACCCCATGAGCAAAGCCTACCGCTTGCCAGTGGCCGATTAAAATAGCAGTATCTTTTACTACTTGGGTAAACCAGGCTTTATAGCCTTGATAATCTTGAGTTAAATGCGGGTAATGCTGTTTAATGGTGAAGTTTAGTAACTGAATTAGTTTATCTTTACCACCTTGGTCGCTATGGCAAAAATACTCAAAGTGACCAAAACGAATATGGCTTTTGGCTAAACGCACTGTAATCGCCGCAGTTTCTTGTGATTCACGCCATACCGGTAAGTCAGAGCCAATCACCGCTAATGCTCGGGTGGTCGGAATCGATAATGCCGCCAAGGCCTCGGATGCTAAAAACTCCCTTACCGCGGAACGCATAACCGCCCGACCATCACCACTGCGAGAATAAGGTGTTGGCCCAGCCCCTTTTAAGGCCACATCCCAAGCTGACGCGTTATTAGCTGTTTTACTTGTAGCATTAGGGTTTGCCTGCGCTTCGCCGAGAATAATTGAGCGCCCGTCCCCTAATCGTGGGCTATAACCACCAAATTGATGGCCACTGTAAACTTGCGCATAGTAACTTGCCCCAGGCATAGCGTGATTACCTGACAGTTGCAGCAGTAATTCATCATCACCTTGGGCGTTAAGTTGGCCTCTTTGCGCGCCAATTAATTTGGCGGCGTCATCACTCCAAGCCAGCCAATGGGGTTGACTGATAGGCAATGGATAGACCTGCGAATAAAAGCCTTCCAGTTGTTCAAAATAATCCTGTTTAAACTGCATTTAACCTGTTCCTTGGGTCTACAATAGCCTGATGGCGAAGGCTAATAACTCACTACTGGCAAGGTTTTATTGACAGATAATGACATTGTCATCATTGACTTGGCATAACTGTTTGCATTGATAGCCTTTATCAATGGCAACCGGTATTGCGGTGGCATTCTCTAGCTGGTTAGCATCCAGTTGATGGCTGTTTTTGCCGCTTAATCTCAGCATGCCCTTGGCTTTAGCTTGGCATTGTTCAAGCGTATCGTAATAACCTGCTATAAATTTGGCGTTGATGGGTTGCTGCGGCGCTTTGGCTTCATCCGCATAATAAAACAGTGTCCATTCTGGGGTACGAATACAGCCGGTTAGCCCCATGATAGCCATGAATAAAAACAGCGTATTACGCATTTTACGATTCATCATTTAAACCTCTTTAAGCATGCTTATTTTCACCCTAAGTTGCACTTTTAATCTCAATATTTAGCTACAGGATTCCAGTAGCTACATTCAGTTTCAACACTTTTAGGGCAATAAAAAAGCGAACCTAAGTCCGCTTTTCCATACGATAGTGCCATTGTACTAGATCATGGTAAAACCTAATAACCTAAATCATGGTTAAAGCCAATTACCTAGTCTTATTCAATTCACTTAATTACTCGCTTTAGATTTTGCTTTCTCGATACGCTTAATTCGACCTTCAAAACCGGTAACAGTTCCATCTGTTAATTGATAATCAATGGCCTGCTGACAGACTTCAATGGCTTTATCAAATTGCTTAGTATCATTGAGCATGGTTGATAATTGCATAAAGCCTATGCCTTTATCATCTGCAGCAGTGGCGTTTTGCTGGCGATACTGTTGATAAGCTAACTGATAACGCTGGGTCAAACCTGCGCCGTATTGGCAGTAATCAGCTTGTTTACGTAACTTGTAACTGTGACTAATAATACTGAGTAAACTCAGATGCTGGGCCTGTAGTTCAGCACTTGCATCATATTGGCTAACTAAAGCCGTAAATGCATCACTTGCCCATGCACCTGTTGCAGGTAAAGCTGCTGTAATAGGTTTATTCTCTGGCTCTGGCTCTGGCT
>NZ_MCTY01000025.1:0-82928 GCF_002873635.1 Shewanella sp. 10N.286.52.B9 | reverse complement strand
GCTCTGGCTCTGGCTCTGGCAGCTCATAAGACTCAGTCTCGACTATTTGTTCAACTGTTGCTTCAACTTCATCTACGGCAGTGACTACAGTATCTTCATCTTGCACAGGGCTTGGTTCTAATTCTTGAGCTATTGATTCAGTCTCAAGTTCAGTATTATCTTGCGGTGCTGACTCAATCTCAGACGGGGCTGAGGCTATATCTGTTATCTCAGCTTCTGGCTGCGGATCTGCCTGAGTTGGTTCTTTCTGCTCTAGCTCTTGCTTAGCAACAGTTTGGGTTCGACGATAAAGATAAATACCCAGCCAAACCAATAAAACAACGACAATAATTTTAATAATCATTTATAACACCATATTTGTGTCATGCTGTGTGCATTTGAATAGTTTTGGAGTTTACCATTCCTAGCCTATCCGAAGAAGGAAGCTTCATTTTTCTGCTTGAAAATCATACAAGCTGAACTAATATTAATAAGCTATTCTTAGGACAAAAATCAAGTGTTTATGTCGCTTTTATGCTCGTTAACACAATAAGCTGACATTATTTTTAGCTTTTGTTTTTATGTGCTCTAGTTCAAGCTTATTAAGCATTGAATTGAATAAACAGACTGTGATTAGGTAAACTAGCCATACCCGAGTGATTTACTATGGTATTAACACATGACAATAAGCGCGATCCTATCAGGCAAGCTGTTATATGAATTCAACACAATGAATGCTATGGCAAAAATTTATTGCCGGGCTCATCATCAAATTGCGTTACAAACGGAAAATAGCCAAGGCTTGTGCCCAGATTGCATTGAATTGCTTGAATACGCAGAAACACGCTTAGATCGCTGTCCTTATGGTCAACAAAAGCCGACATGCAACAAATGTCCTGTGCATTGCTACAAACCGCACATGAAACAAAAAGTGCGTGAAATCATGATTTACTCTGGCCCAAGAATGCTGCTTCCCCATCCTATTATGGCGATAACGCATTTGCTCGCAGAAAGAAAGCCCGCACCTGGCAAACCGCCCGAAGCGGCGTCAAACCGTCATATGAGAAAACAGAAAAAACATAATAATGCTGCTTGATAAAGCGTGATTTAAGATATGACTTAACGATAAACAAAGGGATTGGCCATCGTAATTAATCAGTTTTTTTCACAGGCGTATATTTGGCTATCATTACTCGCTGGCATACATTGCTTGGGAGTAGGTTTTTACGTCCGCTATATTTTTGCTAATAACGACAGCAGCACCAGCCATAGTAATCGCTTACTGGGCGCCTTATTTATTCTGATCTCGCTATTCTTTTTTTCAGCCAGTATCACCCGCGAAAATGCCCCAATTCAAATTCATTTTATGATGACGTTAATGGTGCCATTTTACTTCTTACTGATGCCCTTACTGTACAGCTATTGCAAAGCGTGTTTACAAATTAAAACCTCTGACCTCAATTTCGTCAAACATATACTTACTACGCTAATTTCCATGGCGGTTATTGTTGTCACTGTATCGTTCAATATTGGTATGGTTCCCGATGCATCCCATATTCAAGTCAACAACATCAGTGAATTAGTCACCATTAATAAAATAGCCCTAGTCATGCCTGCCATTATTTTAATTCAAAGCGGGATCTATTTTTTCCTTATCATTAGCGCGTTAAGTCGTCATAGAGTCGACAAACATCAAAGCTTAAAAAATGTTAGATTTAGGTGGTTATTACTGCTTACTGGCGGCATTTTACTTAATTGGGTTTTACGATTGGTATTGGTGTTATTACCCTTCTATTTTGGTGACACTATTTCTAGCTATGCTGTTGGCATCGTCAGATTATGTCTATTAGCGACCATTTATGGGTTTGCCATATACGGACTACACCAAGTGACCCGACTGGTATTTTTACGTATCAAGGTCAATAAAACACCCCAGCATCATAGTGCCAAGCTGCTACTGGATAATGAAGAACTTGATTATTTAAGAAGTGTTATCAGTGATGACAAAGCCTCAGATCAGGGCTTAGAGAACAAGTCAGTCCCAAAAACTAAGTGAAATTAACTTCGCCAGATAAAGGCCACAGCCTGAGCCAACACCTGTACAAACAAGCTCAATTAAAGAGGATATTAAGTGAGTTATTTACTCACTGCTAGATTTAAATAACAACACCACTCATTTAAATACTCAGCACCAACTGAACTCATGTTAGTTTTAAGCACCTAGTAGCAATATTAGGCGTTTTTATTACAGCTTTGTTCAGCTTGGGTTTGCTATGCTAAAGCTATCATCACTAAAGTTTGCTTATCACAGGAGTTTTTATGAAAAATATATTGTCATTGCTAGCGGTCACATTCGTGCTTATCGGACTGACATTTTCCAGCTCAGCTCACGCTGACAAATACGCCGAAGCCATTGCCGATTTTAAAAAGGCCCCCGAAGTACAAGGTTTTTTTGATAGTGCCTACGGCTATGCGATTTACCCAACCGTGGGTAAAGGCGGCTTTGGTATCGGTGCGGCCTACGGCTCAGGCAAGGTATATAAAGGTGGTGTTTATAGTGGTGATTCAAGCGTGTCACAACTTTCTATTGGCTTCCAATTAGGTGGACAAGCTTATAGCGAAATTATTTTCTTTAAAGATGCTGAAGCCTATAACGACTTTACCAGTGGTACCTTTGAGTTTAGCGCCCAGGCATCTGCAGTGGCCATTACTGTTGGCGCCAATGCACAAGTGGGCTCAACAGGTAACTCAGCAGGGGCTGGCAATGCAGGCAACCGTACAACAGCTAATGCTGCTTATATGAATGGCATGGCGGTTTTCACTGCCGCGAAAGGCGGATTGATGTATGAGGCGGCTATCGCAGGCCAATCATTTAGTTTTGATGCTAAATAATTTTTGTAAACGAGAAAATCTCACCCAATAAAAAGGCTGCAGTTGCAGCCTTTTTCACGCTAAGATTAAAGCATAATCTGATAAACAGTTACTTTCACTGCAATCATTAGCTGACAAATCGAATTATCATTGATAAACCTGCTCCTAAAGCATGTTATTACAAGTGTTCGATGCACAGTCACTAACCAACATTTGGACAAAAATGATTTAGTAACGCTTTGCTAAGAGGTAAAAAATAGTTGGTTAAAATGTTGAGGAATGAAAACAGCCAACTGTTTTTTTCCGTTTGAAATTCTTGTTATATTTAATTATTTCTCGATTCTTTAATGAACCTATACCGAAAATCAGATAAGTATCCAAGTATATAGAGAAGAAGGGCTGAATTGACATGCCCATCAACAAGAAGAATCCAGATATTTTCTTCGCGGGTAGCACCTAGGTATACGCATACTAATGTTGCTAGCACCCAACTAAATTTAAGAGTCCAAGAATACTCGCCAAAAAACCATTGAGATAAACTCCTTTTTTCCGTGATATTTTCCATAATTAATCTCCAAAATTTGATTTTAAATATAACGTTTTAGTATTTATGCGTTGCGCTGTTTGCAGGGCATAAATCGCTTGTTGGACTTGGCCGATACCACATCCCTATTTATCGGTATGGTTTATGCTATAGGAATTTGCTTTTTGACGGTAGTTTTTTTGTACAGTATTTCGACTAATCATTTGTTCTGATTACACCTTTTAAGGTGGAATTTTTCATCTTTTACTCTGCTTTGTTTACCTGTTTGATACTGATATTTCAGTTAATGGCTGTGACCGTTTGCCTCAATTAATTGGTATCAACTCAGTTCACCTTTACTTTTATTGCCTCACCCTGTTTCTGCTGGTTAGTCCGACTGAATTAGTTGGCTCTGATGTGGTCAAGTCAATCTGTAAACTTTCTAGGAGGGTTGAAGGCACATATTATTGAATGGCTTTTTCTTCCCTAAATGGCGTGCCCGATGATTGTATTCGAGGTTACCCAACTCTGTCCTTAAGTGGTGATACCTTAATGTAACTTATGTCATTAATTCATAGTTTTACTTAGTTTTTATTGGCTGAATCATTGAAGTTCATCACCTCAACCTAATCCATTGCCTGCGGCTGGGATGTTCAGGATGAACGGAATGTCGCGATCACATGGATGTGAAAGAGCGACCTTATGTGCAGATACATCCAAGACACGCCGTTAACACATCCCTGTGGGCTCTGCGAAAACAAATAACATCCATGTTAAACGGCCAGTTCGGCATCCATGCCTCTCGCTCAGAGCGTTCCACACAGTGAAACTTCGCCATGTTTTCGAAGGTCTTGAACGCATCTACACTGGGATTATTTTCTCTTCGATTTAGCTTTATCAGTAACGAGGTTTAAAGGCTGACATGTTCAATTTGAATTGAGGACGTTGAAGAAAATAGCGTGAGCCTGACAGGACGTCAGGCTAGCTTTCGCGGTGCAGGGATGCACCATCGGAAGCGTTAGCATTTTCGAATAAGACCGAAGTTATCAACAAACGAAGTTAAAAGCTGGATCAATCCCCGTTGAAAACATGCGTTTTTCAGCATTTTTCGTTGGGGCAGCGGGGTGTTCCAAGAGGGTATTGCTGTTGATACCCTTTTGGTCTGGTGTGGGCGAAGCGCCACGACGTTGTTTTTTAAAATAGCAAACAAGCTTTGGGTCATAAACAAAGTTGAAAGCTGGATCAATCCCCATCGAAAATCATGCGCTTATCAGCATTTTTCGTCGGGGCGCTGGGGGATATCCAAAAGGGGAACAAGCGCTTTTCCCCTTTTGGTCGGGTGTGGGTAGAAAACCCACGATGTTAATCCAAACGGAGTTTGGAAATACAGAAAGGTAACTTACGGTCTAAATCTGGTGTGAACTCAGTACCACGACGTTGATTTTTCAAAAGAGTAAAACAAGTTTTGCGGCTTTTTGTTAGCAAATGCGAGTTAGTATTAAATAAAAAACCTCTTCCTACACAAAGTAAGAAGAGGTTTTACCGCCTATTCGGCAGGTATCTAAAAATAGGCTATTAAGTCACGATTTTCGCGGGTTTTAGCTGCCTATGATGTCATTTATGCAGACTCATACTTAAAACAACATTACTCATGACCCCAAGGCGTTGGCGGCAGCGCCACTGGCTTGGTTAAATCAAAATCCACTCTAAAATCACGATTTTCGCGGGTTAAACGATAAGTGAAGACTGTTGGCTCAATGTACATATGCCACACGTTAGTCACTGACGCTGTTAAGCCATTTTCATTAAAGTTAGCAATTGATTCAGCATCGACAGGAAATGATTGCTCAGTTGCAGTGCCCATGTCAGCAGTGTCGCCACCGTACATGGTGACTTTGTCTTCAGTGCCATCTTCATGACGGTGATCATGCTTTAAGCGCAAGCCTGAAGTGGTTTTGGTGATAACCCAAGTACGAGAGTGATCGTCACCCACATGAAAAGGAATTTTAAGCTCAGTATCGCTGCATTCACGTACGTGCATGATTAATGCTTTATTGCTAAAAGCTGAATCAGCTTCGTTGCCCGCAGTCACCTCACCCGCATACGCTTTACCACAATGCACAGCAAGCGCATCAAAGTAACTGTCTTGTACACTAGCGTAAGTGGTAGATTCATCATGATCATGACTGCCATGTGCCATAGCAGTAGCGGGGATCAGACAACTCAATACAGCAGTGGCCAATATTTTTTTCATTATTATTCCTTGGGGTATTTATTTTAGTTTTTAATCATTCATTTAAACCATGGGCGATACCCTAAAGCAAATGAACTAGGCTTGCAGACTAACAGTGATTGTTTAATTTAACCTGAAATAAAAAAACCGCCTATTGGCGGTTTTCTAGTTAACAATTTCAAATTAGCTCAGCGGCTTATCTAGCGCCCTTACTATTTGAAGATTTATTTTTTGCATTCGCCTTATTGCTAAATGGCTGCTTCTTCTGTGACCAGCCTGTTTTAGCTTTGCCTTTGTTAGCGCTATTGGCATTAGCTGGTTTTTTAGCTGAAGATGACTTGCCGCCTTCTTGCTTTTCGCCAGCCGCTTTGGCTTTGTTGGCTTTGGTCGGTTTTTTACCGCTGTCTCTATCCGCAAACTGATTACCAGAAAAACGGGTGAAAGCCGTCTTACTACCATCATTTTTGCCACCACGGTTTTTAGCCCCAAAACCTTGGCGCTCATTACGTGATTCTGGTGGCACAATATGTTGCACCCCATTACCAATTAAATGCTCTTTACCCATGGCAGCTAAGGCTTCACGAATAAGTGGCCAGCCTGCAGGATCATGATAACGCAGCAGCGCTTTGTGTAAGCGGCGCTGACGGCCTTTCTTAGGCACGGTCACTTGTTCACTGGTGTGCTTCACATTTTTCAATGAGTTAAGCTCAGTGTGGTAAATGGTGGTGGCATTGGCCATTGGCGATGGATAAAAATTTTGCACTTGATCAAGCTTAAACTTCTCTGATTTAAGCCACAGGGCTAGATTCAGCATATCTTCATCGGTGGTCCCCGGATGTGCTGAGATGAAGTAAGGAATAAGATACTGCTTCTTACCCGCTTCTTTAGAGTAATGATCAAATAGCTCTTTAAACTTATGATAACTGCCCATTCCCGGCTTCATCATTTTGCTTAGTGGACCATCTTCAGTGTGCTCTGGGGCGATTTTTAAATAGCCGCCCACATGATGCTTAGCCAGCTCTTTAATGTAGCGAGGATCTTCTGTGGCTAAGTCATAACGCACACCTGATGCAATCAGAACCTTTTTAATCCCCGGCACGTCACGGGCGGCGCGATATAAATCAATGGTGTGTTTATGATCGGTACCTAAATGGCCACAAATTGAGGGATATACGCAGGATAAACGTCGACAAGTGGTTTCTGCTTTGACGCTAGTACAGCCGAGGCGATACATGTTAGCGGTTGGGCCACCTAAATCTGAAATAACCCCAGTAAAGCCCGGCACTTTGTCTTGAATATCTTTAATTTCTTTGATGATAGATTCTTGCGAGCGACTTTGAATAATGCGCCCTTCATGCTCGGTAATCGAGCAGAACGAACAGCCACCAAAACAACCTCGCATGATATTAATCGAGGTTTTAATCATGTCGTAAGCAGGGATCACCGCTTTACCATAACTTGGGTGCGGTACGCGCTGATACGGCAAATCAAACACCGCATCCATTTCATCAGTATTTAATGGCCACGCTGGCGGGTTAACCCACACAGAGCGATTTCCTTGAGCTTGAAATAACGCGCGGGCACAACCCGGGTTTTGCTCTTGATGCAAAATACGTGAAGCATGGGCATACAAGAATTTATCGTCAGCCACTTTTTCATAAGCTGGCAGTAGCACATAGGTTTTTTCCCACGGCTTAGGTCTTGGCGGCTGCACGCTGATGGCTTTAGGGGCATCATTATCAAAAATCTTTTTATCGGTTGGGCCGGATAATTTTTCACAGCCGACATCATCAGCACCATAAGGATTGGGGATAGGATCAATCTTGTGTAGTTGATCTAATTTGCGCGAATCCATGCCTTTCCAGCCGGGCAAAGGTTCATGACGAATAACTGCGGTGCCACGAATATCGTGCAAATCAGCCATTTTTTCGCCATTAGCGATGCGATGTGCCACTTCCACCAGCGGGCGCTCGGCATTACCGTAAATTAAGATATCGGCTTTAGCATCAAATATCACACTGCGGCGCACTTTATCAGACCAGTAATCATAATGAGCGATACGGCGTAAACTGGCCTCGATACCACCGATCACCACGGGCACTTCTTTGAAGGCTTCTTTACAACGCTGGGTATAAACGGTTACCGCGCGATCTGGGCGTTTACCGCCTTCATCGTTTGGGGTGTAGGCATCATCACTGCGAATGCGACGATCTGCGGTATAGCGGTTGATCATCGAGTCCATGTTGCCGGCGGTTACACCGAAAAACAGGTTCGGACGACCTAGCTTCATAAAGTCATTTTTATTTGACCAGTCTGGCTGACAAATAATACCGACTCGAAACCCTTGTGCTTCAAGCATACGGCCAATAACCGCCATGCCGAAACTTGGGTGGTCCACATAAGCATCGCCACTGACGATAATAATATCGCAGCTATCCCATCCAAGTTGATCCATCTCTTTGCGAGACATAGGAAGAAAGGGAGCTGTGCCGTAACACTCTGCCCAGAACTTTGGATAATTAAATAACGTGGATTCAACTTGCATGTGTGTAACCTAAAATTGATGGATACGTCGATAAACGGTCGCGGAGTATACCAGTTGGCGATGAGTAAGTGTGACTAAAAAAGCAGCAGATGTGAAATTTTTTTATTGATGACTAAAAATAAAAAACCTTATAAATACAGTGGGAATAGTAAAACTCCCACCTTATCAAGTACTCAGTCATAAGCCTAAAAATAAACCGATATTAACCACGGCTAAGCTGACAATAATTATCCAGGTGATTAATACTCCCCAAAAGCGGCCAAAATGATAACCGCCTTTGCCCTGCGTTAAGCCAATGGCATGTAACAAGCGCGCGAATAACCACAAACTGCCAAACAAATGTAAAAACGGTGCTGAAAGCCCATTCACTTCAGCCACCAAGATTAATAGCAGCGCAAATGGCGCGTTCTCCACAAGGTTAGCGTGCACGCGATCTGCAATAATTAACTCTTGATTACCCTCATTGCCAATACCAATCTTCAGCCCTTTTCTAAGCTTTACCACTCGTAAACTAAAATAAATGGCCATTATGGCCGTTAAAGCGATATATAACCCCGATACACTGGCGATCATTTGAACTCCTTTTAAATGCTGTTAAGGCTTCACTATATGCTAAATATCGGCTTTGTTTAATGAAAAAAGCGATTTTTATCATCACAGCGGCAAGGCTTACAAAAGCCTAATTTTGAATTTATTTAACAAATGTCACCTATATTGCAGTCATCATAATTCACATGTTCTAACCTAAAAATCGATTGATAACACCAAATATGACTCGAAGGAACAGAGCAGATGAAACATAGTGACATCACTTTAGAAGATAAATATAACAATACATCTGGTCGTATCTTTATAAACGGCAACCAAGCTTTAGTTCGATTACCGCTAATTCAAGCGCAATTAGACAAAAACCAAGGCTTGAATACCGCGGGTTATATTTCAGGTTATCGAGGCTCGCCACTAGGGGCATTAGATAGTTATATCTGGAAAGCCAAAAAGCGTTTAGATCAACATAACATCACCTTCCAACCTGGGGTCAATGAAGACCTAGCTGCAACGGCGATTTGGGGCACCCAGTTACTCGACACCATACCCGAGCCTAATGTCGATGGCGTATTTGCCATGTGGTATGGCAAAGGGCCCGGTGTTGATAGAAGTGGCGATCCATTTAAACATGCAAACTATGCTGGCACCCATGAACATGGCGGCGTGTTGGTGGTTTACGGTGATGACCATCCTGGTAAATCATCGACTATTTCACATCAAAGTGAACAAGCGTTAGCGGCAAATCTTATTCCCTCACTTTACCCTGCCGATGTCAGCGAATTTATCGATTATGGTATTTTAGGTTGGGCGCTGTCTCGTTATAGCGGCTTATGGGTAGGCTTTAAATGTGTGAATGAATCAGTGGAACAAACCGCTACCATTGATATTAATCTCGACAATATAGATATCAAACGTCCTAGTCGAGATGACACCCCCACAGACAGCATCAATCTCAAAACCAGTGGCTTTATCCCGCCGCAAACCAATGAAACCAATGTCATTACTCACCGCTTGCCCTTGGTGCATCGCTTTATTAAAGCCAATAATCTTGATCAGGTTCGCGTAGCCAAAAATGACAACGCCTCACAAAGAAGTCTGGGTATTGTCACTGCCGGTAAAGCCTATAACGATGTAATGTCGGCCCTGGCATTATTAGAGATCGACAATGATCTTGCGCAAACACTGGGGTTATCGGTATTCAAATTAGGTTGTATCTGGCCCATCGAGCCCAGCAAATTAACCGACTTTGCCCAGCAGCAACCTGAATTACTGGTTATTGAAGAAAAGCGCGCCTTTATTGAAGAGCAAATAAAATCAATCCTGTTTGGCAAACAAGGTGCCACACGGGTTATTGGTAAACAGGATGAAAATGGCCTCGCGCTCGTCAGTGCCGATGTGCAGTTAGAGCCACTCACACTGGCCTTTATCATCGCTGAGCGCCTGCGCATTAATGGTCAAACTCACCCCAAGGTTGACGCCGCAATTGTGCGTTTACGCTCAAAGCTTGACCCTAAAAGTTGCGCCACCAGCTTACCTAGAACCCCTTACTTTTGCTCTGGTTGCCCCCATAACACCTCCACAAAAGTACCTGAAAACAGTATCGCTATGGCTGGTATTGGCTGTCACGCCATGGCAGCATTTTATCGCAAAGACACCATGATCCCTTGCCATATGGGCGGTGAAGGCATGCAGTGGGTGGGCTTAGCCAAATACACTAACACCAACCACGTGTTTCAAAACCTAGGCGATGGCACCTATTATCACTCTGGCTTAATGGCAATCCGCGGAGCCATCGCGGCCAAGGTCAATATCACCTATAAAATTTTATATAACGATGCGGTTGCCATGACTGGCGGCCAGCCAGTGGATGGGCCAATCTCCGTCGCTGAAATTAGCCAACAAGTGACCCATGAAGGCATTAGTAAATGTGTGATTGTCACTGACTCGCCACAGGCATACGCCAATAACCCAGACATCGCCAAAAACGTTGAGATTTATCATCGTGACCGCTTAGACATGGTGCAAACCATGCTCAGCAAAATAGCAGGTTGCACCGTATTAATTTACGAGCAAACTTGTGCAGCAGAAAAGCGTCGCCGCCGTAAACGTGGCTTAATTGCTGATCCAACTAAACGCTTATACATTAATGCTGACGTGTGTGAAGGCTGCGGCGATTGCTCAGTTCAGTCAACCTGCGTGAGCTTGCAACCTAAAGTGACCTCGAAAGGCATCAAGCGTCAAATAGATCAATCCAGTTGTAATAAAGATTACAGCTGTAATAAAGGCTTTTGTCCTTCGTTTGTTACCGTCATTGGTGGCACCCCGAAAAAGGCCGCTGCCACCGCGATTTCAGCAGATGTGTTTGCCACGATTCCCGCGCCTACCGCGTGTAACATTGATGATAACTACAATGTCATGATTGCAGGGATTGGCGGTTCAGGGGTGATCACTGTCGGGGCGATATTAGGCATGGCAGCTCATATTGATAATAAAGCCTGCTCAATTTACGACATGACCGGCTTGTCGCAAAAAAATGGCGCGGTTTACAACCATCTTAAATTTGCCAACTCACCTGAGCGATTATTTAGCCCTAAAATTGATACTGGCAGCGCCGATTTAATTTTAGCATTCGATTTACTGGCGACCCTAGATCCGCACATCATTAAAATCATTAATGATCAACATACTCGCCTAATTGGTAATGCTGCCATTGCGCCACCAGCAATATTTCAATTAAACCCACAAGCGATCCCCACTGAGTTTAAAGAGCAACAATCGTTAACCCAATTATTAGGCCGCGATAATGTCGATTTTATCGATGCTTCTAACATCGCCAAAAAACTCATGGGAGATACCATAGGCGCTAATTTATTTGTGGTGGGCTTTGCCCTGCAAAAAGGGGCGTTACCGCTTTCAGTTGCCTCAGTTGAACACGCTTTACGCCTTAATGGTGTGAGTGTTGACTTTAATCTCAACGCGTTAAATTTAGGCCGATTATTGTGTTTTAATCCTGAATTTTTCTCGCAATTACTGACCACTGACAGCCAGCAAAATATTGCGACCACCGCCTTTAGCGCCATTGAAGATGGGGCTGAGCATCTCAGTCATTATCAAAGTAATGCCTATGCCGAACAATACCGTGAGTTTATTGAGCAAGTCAGCCAAGCAGAAAAAGCTGTGGCTGAAAATTCTGACCGCTTTACCTTAGCGGTAGCCACTAATCTGAGTAAATTAATGAGCTACAAAGACGAATATGAAGTGGCGCGTCTGCACAGCTCAGCGACGCTAATGCAAAATTTACATAACGATTTTGACGGCGACTTTAAGGTTAAATTCTCTCTCGCACCGCCTTTGTTTAGCAAAAAACACCCTGATACTGGTTTACCGATTAAGCGTGAATTTGGCCCATGGATCTTAACGGCGTTTAAAGTGTTGGCTAAATTTAAGTTTTTGCGCGGCTCTAAACTAGATATGTTTAGCTATACCAATGAAAGAAAGATGGAAAGGCAGTTAATTAAAGATTATCAAGCAGATATAAAGCATATCATCGAAAACCTGAATCATGATAATTTACCACTCGCCATTGAAATCGCTCAGCTACCGCAAATGATTAAAGGCTTTGGCCATATTAAAGAAAACAATATTAGCGCCACACTCATGGCCAAAGAAAAGCTATTACATCAATTTACCCATGGCCCAGATAAATCAGCCATTCAATTTAAAGAAGTTAGCTAACAAACCGTCACAGAGAATGAATATGATAGATATTATAAAAAAGATAACCGCTATCGTAGGTGATAAAGGCATTATCCTTGGGGATGATGTTGCCAACAGGCCCGCTTACTCTTATGGCAAAGGACAATGCCAAGCACTGGCCATTGTGCGCCCTGCTTCAACCGAAGAGCTATCTAAGGTGATGAGCCTTTGCCACCAGCAGGATCAAACCACCATCCCTTGGGGCGGGTTAACCGGATTGGTCAATGGTACCTATGCAACAGCTGACGATATTGCGATTTCGTTAGAGCGCATGACTCAGATTGAGTCCATCGATAATCAAGCAGGCACTATGACAGTGCAAGCGGGCGTGCCGCTACAAATGGTGCAAGAAAAAGCCGCCGCACAAGATTGGTTATTTGCTCTGGATTTAGGCGCCAGAGGCAGCGCCACTATTGGCGGAAATATTGCCACCAATGCTGGCGGTAATAGCGTGCTTAAATATGGCATGATGCGTGAACAAGTCTTGGGCTTAGAAGCGGTTTTAGTGGATGGCACGGTTATTTCGTCATTAAACAGTATGCTAAAAAATAACGCCGGTTATGATCTTAAACAGCTATTTATCGGCACCGAAGGCACCTTAGGTATCGTCACTAAAGCCGTGTTACGCCTGCACCCTTTGCCCAGCAGTCGCAATACTGCCATTGTCGCCGCAACCCAGTTTGATGCTGTTGCCAAGCTACTGAAATTACTCAACAGTCACTTAAATGGTCAGCTATCGGCATTTGAAGTGATGTGGGGCAATTTTTATCAATTAATGACCGACTCAGACAAGCACAATACGGTTATCGACAGTGGCTATCCATATTACGTGTTAATTGAAGCCACAGGCCATAACGCCGAGCGCGACGCCGTGCAATTTGAAGAAGCGCTAATGGCTGCGTTAGAGCAAGATATTTTAGTGGACGCCGCAATTGCTAAGTCAGAAAGTCAGCGTGAACAGTTATGGGCCATGAGGGATGATATTGACACTGTCATCAGCGAGTTAAACCCACTGTTTGCCTTTGATATTAGCCTGCCTATTGCCAACATGGAGCAATATATTCAGCAAGTTGAAAGCCAAATTATGACGCAGTGGCCCCATGCAAAATTCATTGTATTTGGTCACTTAGGTGATGGTAATTTACATTTAGGCATTTGTGTAGGTAGCTATGATGAGCAGACTAAGCATCAAGTGCAAAGCATTGTTTATCAGCAGCTAAAACCTTACGCTGGCTCGATTTCTGCTGAGCATGGCATTGGTTTAGATAAGCTTAAATACTTACATTGCTCCCGCACTGACAACGAAATAGCCTTAATGAAACGCTTGAAGCTCGCTTTTGACCCTAAAAATCTTCTCAACCGCGGCAAGGTTTTCCCTTAGAGGTGGTAATAAATGTCAGCGTAGCAAGCCATTCAGGTTTGCTACCCTGTCCAATTAACTCAGCAATTAACTCAGCAATTAACTGCGTAATCAGCGAGAGATATTTCAGGGCGCTCGCCACTAATAAGGTCTGCAAGCGCCTTGCCAGAGCCTGCCGCCATCGTCCAGCCTAAATGCCCATGGCCAGTATTAATATATAAATTATCAATTTTTGAGCGGCCAATTAGCGGTACACCCGATGCTGACACCGGTCGTAAACCCGTCCAACTTTTGGTGGTTTCTGGGTTCACAAAAGCGCTAGACTCAGGGTAAATCGCCTGCAATAAATCATAAAGATTCTGCAACCGCCCAGGATTTAACTGGGTATCATAACCGTTAAACTCTGCCGTACCCGCCACCCGAATTCGATTCCCTAGCGGCACCACCCCAGCGTGCAGCGAATGGTCTATCACAGGCATGCTAGGCCCGCCCTCCCAGCCATCAAGCGTTAGGGTTAATGAATAACCTTTACAGGGGCGAACCGGAATATTAACGCCCACTTTATTCGCCAATAACGGCGTGTAACTGCCTGCTGCCAATACAAATGCATCGGCATCTAACTGGCCTTGGCTAGTGTTAATGTGGGTGATTTTGCCCTGGTGCTTAATAATATCGCTTACTGTGGTGTTATATAAAAACTGCACCCCTACTTTTTCAAGGTAAGTTGTTAGCTCAACACAGTATTGATGGGCATCGCCAAAGCGATCTTCAGGAAAATAAATACTCCCCGCAACCTTACCTTTTAGCGGGGCCAATGCAGGCTCAAGTTTAAAGGTGTCATCACGGCTGAGCATAGTAAACTTAACCGCTTCAGGCTGAAGAAACTCGGCCATGGCCAGCACTTCATCCAGCTCCTGTTGCTGACGACAGACCTTAATGGTGCCACTGCCACCACCCAGATCAGACAAACCGATTGCTTGGGTCATATCATCAAGCACATCTAGGGTGTATTTCGCCATGCGGGTGTTACGAAAAATACTTTGCTCGTAGGTTTTACGGCGAGAGTTTTTTAGAAAGGAGAGCCCCCACAATGCCAGCGAGGGTAATGCTTTAGGTCTGAGTAGTAATGGCGAGTCTTCTTTGCCAATCATTTTTAGCATATTAAAGAACACACCTGGTGCATTCCAAGGGTCTGACAAACTGGGGGTCAGTAAGCCGCCGTTGGCAAAACTGGTTTCAAGCCCTGCACTTTCACGTCGATCAATCACTGTGACTTGATGCCCTTGAGCATGTAGCTGATAAGCGGTGCTCAAGCCCAACAGTCCACTACCAATAATAATGATATTCATGTTTTCCCCTCAAGCATTACAGCGCTAATTGGTGGCTAATCTTTTATCGCTAACGCTTCAATTTCAATGCGCGCACCCGGGATCAATAAATCAGATCTCACAGTCGCTCTAGCAGGAGGATTATTAGGGAAAAATTCAGCATAGGCCTGATTAAAGGCGGCAAAATCTTCAACGTGGGTTAACCAAATGGTATTTTTTACAATGGCGTCCAGCGTTAAATCTTGCTCTGCCAATAAGTTTTTGATGTTGGTTAGCACTTGCTTGGTCTGCACGGTGATATCACCATCCACTAATTGATTGTTCTGATCAAACGCCATCTGCCCAGATAAAAAAATAAACCCACCCGCAGCAACCGCAGGAGAGAAAGGTAAGCCTAAGGCATTGTTACCTAATACTTGTTTAGCCATTTAAATTCAACCTTATATCAATGATGTCATGATGATTAAAAATCATTATAGGTTTAGTTATTTAGCCAATACTGCAATCAAGATGACACTTTAGTAACTCTTGTTAATAAAAAAGATCCCGCTAAGTCTGCAGGTAACAAATTAGCACCATTTATTACTATGCTGTCAGCGCCAGCCATGGTAGAAATAATCAGCAGCCTTTACGGTGATGGCTAAATTTTTTACAAGAAAAAGGCCAATATAACAATAAAATATGGCCGTCAATTTCAGCATAAATACTAAAAATAATAACCAAAGTGAGCTCTAGTATGTCGAATACAGCTAATTGGATTGCGTTATTGCCGCAACACATTCAAGACGAAGTAACCGCTACATTTAAAATAAAACACTTTAGTGATGGAGAGCACATTTACAGAAAAGGTGAATCAGGTGCTGGCGCGGATCAATATCAAATACTCAGTGGTACGGTCCGTCTAAGAGTTATTGCAGACAATGGTAAAGAAGCCACTTATGTGATTTATGGTGAGGGTGACTGCATCGGTTTTTTATCCGCTATTGATAATGATGTACGCCCGCAAGATGTTATCGCCATTGGTGAGGTCAAAGTCGGTAAAATTTTATCGAAGGACTTCGAGCAATTAACTGAAAAATATCCCATTATTTATAAAACACTGTGTGAGCATGTGGCCTATCGTATTCGAGAGGTGTTTAACATGTATGAGTATGGGTTATTTTTTAATTTAGAGCGCCGCTTAGCCAATCAAATATTATTTTTACTGGCCTTTTCAGCCACTAATGTTCCTAACTCTGCTTGCCAAGAGCTTGAATTTACCCAAGAGATGTTAGCCTCTTCAGTAGGTGCGACCCGTCAGGCCATTAACAAGTTACTGAAAGATTGGTCAGATGCCGGATTTATTGAATATCACTATGGAAAAATCCGTATTTTAGATTCTAAGCCGTTAGTCAAAATATCTGGGGTGGATAAAATGATCACCTCTCAAGTGGCTGTTAAAGCCATCGCGTCATAGGCGTAAATAGGCTTAATTGCCCGCAAGTTATGGGATGAGTTAATGACTGCAGTGACGAGTTGAAGTTAATAGCTCACTTTAAACATTAAGTTAAATAGCATCAAAAAAGCGCAGATTATAAAATAATTTGCGCTTTTTATTTATCGTCAAAACCAAGGTTAAGCGTTAGCTAGACCAAGGTTACACCTGCAAGGCTAAAACTTATATTGTCCTTTAACGCCATAGGTTCTTGGCTGGCTGTACTGAGCACGTCCTATGCCCAAAAATGAGGTCGAGTTATGAATTTGCGACACATCATCTGCCAGATTTTTACCCCATAAGAACACATTCCATGCGCCTGACTCAGCTTCAAAGCCAATTCTTGCAGCGCTTTCACCGCGCTCTTGGTTTAAGTTACTGACGGCATTATCTGGGTTTGAGTAAAACTTATCCCGTTTGAAGTAATCAGCCTGAACCACAAAATCGCCATAGTTCAGTGAATAACGATACTCAGCGCCAATGCCATAGGTATATTTAGGCGCTTCAGCTAATTGATTACCCGAGAAGTCAGTACCAGGGCCTGCTGGCTCTGGAAAAGCTTTAAATTCAGCATCAGTGTAACCATAGTTTGCCCACAACTGTAGACTGTCGATAGGTTGCCATTGCAGCTCAAGTTCAAAGCCTTTACTTTCAACTTCTGCGGCATTGGTAATAGTAATGGCCGTGCCACCTGATGGCAGTTGAGTAAAGCTTTGCACTTGGTAATCATCATGTTGTGAGATAAACACATTGGCATTTAGATTTAAGGTGTTATCTAAAAATGGCGACTTAAAGCCAATTTCATAAGAATCAACCGACTCATCTTCAAAAGGTAACGCTTCGGCATCATTGATTAAGTCGGCATTATAACCACCGCTTTTAAAGCCGCGAGAATAGCGGGCAAATAGCAGTAAATCTTCAACAGGGATCCAATTTAAGCTCACCGTAGGTGATACATCTGATGCGTCACGTGACTCTTTGGCTGATAAATTAGTAAACAAGCCTGAAGTATCAACAATGGTGTAATCAATAGCTTTCTCTTCATAGGTGTAACGAAGACCTGCGGTGATACTCCACTGATCAGTAAATCGATAATTACCGTGGGCAAATAGCGCATATGAATCGGCATCAACATCAGCTACACGGCTAGCACCAACATACACTGGTGGCGCAGCTGGGTTAAGTGCAGGTGCAAAGGCTTGGACATCTGAGTCACCCTCAATACTTTGGGTTAGGTAGTAAGCGCCAACAATGTAATCAAAGCTTTCATAGGCAGGAGAAGCGAGTCTTAACTCTTGAGAGAAGTGAGTTGAGTCTTCTGTTTGAAATTCAGTAAAGGCATAGGGCAGTGGCGAATAGTCTTCATCCACATCACTTAAGTTCCATTCTGAGCTACGTAGGCCTGTAACCGATGTTAATTGGAAATCATTGGCAAAGGTATGATCAATGGTCAGCCCGCTGCCTTTAATGGTGCTATCTAACCTTTGGGTTGAATCTAATGACACCACATTGACATCCGGTGCGAGTGGATCATCGACTTTTTCACCCAGTAATACGTTGGCTTTATTTTCAACATAATCAAAGCTTAACGACACGTTGGTATTCTCACCCGCATGCCAATAAAATTGCGCTCGGGTTGCCAGCTCATCTTTATTATTGAATTCATCAACAAATTTATCTGCTGGGAGGATCACCCCCAGCGGATCGCTGTTTTCAACAAAACCATCACGATCGGTTTTCGTCACTGACAAGCGCCCTGAAAAATCTTCAGAAAATGGAACATTAATACTGCCGTTATAGCTTTGCAGGCCAAAATTGCCAATATCCACACCTAAACGCCCGCTCAGCTCATCTGAATGTGGTCGCTTAGTAATAATATTAATCGCACCAGCAACGGTATTTTTACCAAATAGGGTTCCCTGAGGGCCGCGCAATACTTCAACACGTTCAACATCTAACGCGGATTGGTTAGCAGCTGATGAGCGCCCAACCCAAACGCCATCAATATATACCCCAACGCGGTTATCGTAACCTGGGTTACGTGAGCGATCACTAATACCGCGAATACCAAAAGATGGTGACGACTCTATGTACCCAGTGACAATCATGTTCGGCACACTAAATTGCATGTCTCGCACATCTTGCGCGCCTAGCCTTTCAATATCGGTCTCGTTCATGGCACTGATGGCAATAGGGACTTCATTAATTGATTGGGCGCGTTTTTGTGATGTCACCTGAATGACTTCAATACCTGTGGCGTTGTCTTGTTGCGTAGGGTCATTTTCTTGTGCATAGCTTGGAGCACTAAGCCCCAGCAAAACCACACTAATTGCGATACCTAATTGTGTTCTCTTCATCGTCGCACCTGTTTATTTATTTTTGTTTATTGGATTATTTTTATAAGCAAAAAACAGCACGCTCCCAAACTGCGCAACTCAACAACTTTGCCTTTATCTAGGGGTAACAAACTGATTAGAGGCAATCTGTCACCTAGATTACAAAGTGGTAACTTTCACGCAACAAACAAAAAGATTTCATCTTAACATTTGCCAGCAGCGTCTTTGTCACTGGACTGACAACAGCTGTTTCGGCGCATAATGTTCAGCAAATGTAATCAATATGACAGTGTGGTGATTGCTTAAGCCCCTATCTTAACGTTAACGTTTTGATTACAAGTTGGTGGTGGCATGAAAGATTCAAATAAAATTCGCGTGGGGATCGGTGGGCTATTTCATGAAACAAACACCTATGCCACAGAGTTAACTGGGCCGACAACCCTTAAAGATTTAGTGGTGTATGAAGGTGAAGCGCTATTAAAGCTTGCGGGTACTGCCATGGGCGGCGCTATTGATGCCTGTCTCGAAAATGACTGGGAAATCGTCCCAACAGTATTCATGCACGTTAACACCACATTCGGCACAGTTACCGACGATGCTTATGCCGCCGTCAAGCAGCAGCTGTTATCAACATTAGCCAATGAGCCAGTCGATGTATTTTATTTGATGGTTCATGGCGCAGGTATCGTCCAAAGCACCTCAGATTTAGAAGGCGATCTGGCTAAGTCCATCCGCGAGGTCGTTGGGGTTGACACCAAAATCGTTGCCTCAACTGATTTACATGGCAAAGTGACAGATCTCATTGCTCGTGAATATGACTATTACACCACCTGTAAAGAATATGCCCACGTAGATTTTAATCCTTGCGCCAAAGAAGCACTACTCACTGGGGTTAGCGCCTTTTTAAATCAACTGACGCCCACCATGAATTACCAGAAAATTCCGATTTTATTGCCGCCTTCAACCACCATGGAGGCAGGTACCTTTGGCACCTTAATCCGCGATAAGTGCCTTGCCTATGAAGAAAATCCTCAAATACTCAATTGCTCGGTAATGCACGGTTTTCCCTATCAAGACACTGAATATTGCGGCATGTATGTATTAGTGACCACTGACAACGATATTGTGTTAGCTGAGCAAATTGCCACTGAATTTGCCCAATGGATTTGGGACAACAGACAACTCAGCCTTAATCTGCCACCTAATGTCGATCAAACCATTGCCATCGCAACCGATATTCTTGCCACTAAAGGCCGCTATCAAGCCCCCGCCGCTTTTTGGGAAAATGATAATAAACCGATTGTGATTGCAGATATCGGTGACAATCCCGGTGGCGGCTGTACCGGTGACACAACCCATTTGCTGAGTAAAATCCTCACCACCGACTTGGGTAAAGTGGCCTTTTTTAATATTCGCGATCCCCAAGTGGTAAAGCAAGCGATTGAGGCGGGTGTTGGCGCAACGATTAGTGTCAATTTAGGTGGCAAGTTAGATCCACTTCGCAGTGGCAATCCTATTGCGTGCACAGCTTATGTAAAGTCGATTTCTGATGGCATAGAAACCATTCGTGGCCCTATGTTAAATGGTGTGAGCTTCGATTTAGGCCCTTCAGTGAGACTCACCGTTGGCCAAGTGGATGTGATTGTGCAAACCGGTTTAGGCCAAGCTTTTGACGATGTATCGGGGCGTGCCCACGGAATTGATATTTATGAGTACGATGTGGTTTGCGTTAAATCATCAGCACATTGGCGCGCCTTCTACCAAAAAGTAAGTGATCACTTACTGATGGCTGACTCACCAGGGCTCACCACCGCCAGAGTGGGCGAATTTGCGCATACCAAGCTCACGCACCCTATATATCCCATTGATAATGATGCCAGCTTTCCCATTAGCGCATAAACGCTTCGCCGATAACGATAATAACAAGGATCATTTATGAAAAGTTCCAGCAATGTCATCAGCGACGATGGCGCATTAAATGCCGAAAACCGGCCCACAACTGCCGAAGATAGCAAGGCGACCAATCGCTATTATGTGCTGTTTATGCTGGCGCTAGTGTGCGCCTTGGCTTATATGGACCGCTTCGTATTGTCGGTGTTAATCGAACCAATAAAGCACGACTTAAGCCTTTCTGATACGCAACTAGGTTTGTTAACCGGCTTTGCGTTCGCCTTTTTCTATGCTGTGTTTGGTATTCCCATTGCCAGACTGGCAGATAAATATAATCGTCCATTGATCATCTCTGTTAGTGTGGCGCTGTGGAGTGCCATGACTGCAGCTTGCGGTATGTCAGTTAACTTCATTCAACTACTATTAGCCAGAATTGGCGTCGGAGTGGGTGAGGCAGGCTGTATTCCTGCCAGTCACGCCATGCTGGGGGACTTATTTCCCGGTAAACAAAAAGCCTTTGCGATTGGTATTTTCCAAGCTGGCGGCACCGTTGGTATTTTAGCGGGATTAATTTTAGGCGGCTTACTGGCCAACAGTGTGGGTTGGCAAATGACCTTTATTTTTATGGGCCTGCCCGGTTTAATCGTGGGCTTGGTGGTTTGGCTGACAGTAAAAGATAACAGAGGCCTAGATAGTGTCAGCAATCCGCTCATCAATGCTGATAATGATAAGCTCAACCTTATTGCGACCATCAAACATCTGCTAACACAAAGAACCTATCGAAACCTGATGTTAGGGCTATCTATGGGCGCGTTTGGTAATTATGGCATTGTGCAGTGGCTACCGTCATTTTTAATCCGAACCCATCACATGAGCCTTGAAGAAGTCGGTGTTCTTTATGGTTCGGTAATGGGCTTTGGTACCTTGTTTGGTACCTTGGCAGGGGCGTTTTTAGCCCCTAAGATTATTGCTAAAGATCAGCGCTGGGAAGTCAAATGGGCCGCATGTTGCTTTGTGATTGTCATTCCAATCTTTATCGGCAGCTTTTTAGTTGCTAACTCAACGCTGGCACTGGGGCTATTATTTTTAGGGGTATTTACCTTATCAACTGGGACTGGGCCATCATTTGCCGCAGTGCAAACCGTTGCAGGGCCTAAAATGAAAGCCATGGCCGTGGCACTAACCATGCTGTGTATGGCAATTTTAGGTCAAGGCTTTGGACCATTAGTTGTTGGCATGGTCAGTGACGCTTTAGTACCACAGTTTGGCGAGCAATCACTGCGCTATTCCCTCAGTATCTCAATGATTATTTTGGCATGGGGTGCGAGTCATTTATTTAAAGCATCTAGCACTATCGTTAAAGACAGTCAGTCGCTTTAATTAACCTGTCATCAACGGCTTAGGTAATACCTAGGCCGTTAGCTATAACATTGCCATCATAGATACCTGTCTGCTTGCTGGTTTTACAGCCAAAAAATCAACATGGCTCGTCGCTAACCTCTGCCTTTAATCCCCCCTTTGACCTGCGCTTTGAGCGTTAATACCTCAGCTTAAACATTTCTGGTCTACAGTATGTATAAACTAAATTATGCCAATGCTTTTTAACCGACTGATAAAATCGTAAAAATAGCCAAATGTAGGTATTCAGTAAAGCACATTTCGGTTACTATGCGCGCCAAATAACGACTCCCTTTTACCCTAGAGTGACCATGCAAAATGAACGATGACAACTTCATTGAAAAACGCCGATTTATCATAAGATTAGGTAAGGCGTTGCACAAATTTGGCACCCCGGCATATCGCCTTGAGTCCCATTTACAAACGGTCTCTACTACCTTGGGGATTGAAGGCTATTTTTTGATCTCGCCCACTTCAATGACCTTCGTGTTACAGCATGATACTGAGCAAGAATATAATCATGTGGCGCGGGTCAAACCAGGGGAGTTAGATTTAGGCTCCCTTGCCCGCACGTTTGATTTAGTTGAAGAGCTAACCACAGGTCAGCGCACCTTAACCGAAGCCCTTAATCGCCTAGAAGAAATTGCCAACAAGCCTAACCCTTACGGCCATAAATTAACCTTGCTGTCTTTTGGCGTCAGCGCCGGCGCTTTTGCGATGCTGATGGACACCAGTTGGAATGATGTGTTCTGGTCAGCCATGCTAGGGCTACTGGTTTATGGCATGGTTTTTTGGGCTGAGCGCTCGTCACGAATGGCAGAAATGCTTGAGCCCCTTGCGGCGGTGATATGTGCGATTCTTGCCTGCGGTATTGCCATATTAGACCCCAGTATTAATATTCCTGTGGTGATCCTCTCTGGGATTATTATTTTTATTCCCGGTTTAGCATTAACACTGGGGCTTGCGGAGTTAGCCGCGCGGGATCTCATCTCAGGCACAGCCAGAATTATGGATGCGATGATGCTGCTGTTTAAGCTGTATTTTGGCGCCGTATTAGGCATGACACTGGGTAAAGTCATGTTTGGCGAATCAGTGCATATTGAGCCTTACGCGCTACCAATTTATGCCTCGTGGGCGGCGGTGCCATTACTATCAATGGCGTTAGTGATAATCTTTAAAGCCCGCCTTAAGGATTCACCTTGGGGCATTTTTGCCGGTATCGTGGCGTATTTTTCAGCCATGATTGGCGGCTTATATTTAGGCGAGTCTATTGGCATATTTGTCGGCGCACTGGCGGTGGGCATTTACTCCAACTTATTTGCCCGTTGGATGAAAGCGCCGGTATCCATTGCCCTACTTCAAGGCATTGTTATTTTGGTGCCTGGCAGTAAAACCTATATCGGCTTAAACGCAATGATTTCAGGTGAAACCATGCTCAATCAGGCCCATATTGGCTCACAAGTGTTCTTGATTTTTATGTCACTGATTGCTGGGCTTATATTCGCTAACGTCATCGTACCGCCAAAGCGAAGTTTATAGCTTCTTAAATAATAGCTTCTTATATAATAGCCTCTTATATAACCGCCCTTTTAAAATGGCCCTCTAAAAAAGGCCCTCGGCAACACCAACAAGGGAGCACATCGCTCCCTTGTTGATTTTTACGCAAAAAAGCAGCGAAATTCAAAATACCCGCCATACTAAGATAAGGCATTTAATTTCAGCTGTTGAAATTTTAAATGCTATTTACTCAATAGCTTAATTAGCTATCCCTTCTATAAATAATTGAGTAGGTACCATAATAAAAACTAATAATATTGTGATAATTCGCGCTAATTGCGCTTTAGCCATTATCCTTGTTATTACCTTGATTATCTCTATCGCCGCGGCACATGCTGAGCAAATTAACAACCTGCAGCATTCAGCCTCGGCATTGGTAATGACAAACAGCAAAAACCAGTCAACCCCCTTTACTGTCGATAACATTATCGTGCAGAGCAATGCTATTTTTGATGAATCAGACCCTGATGCCTTCTTTATTCACCACTGGGCCAACTGGCTGCATATCAACACCACTGAAGCAACGATCCTCGATAAGCTTACGTTCACTGAAGGCGATGAGGTAAATCAAAAAACCTTTGCAGAATCCCAGCGCTTACTGCGAGCCGAGCCTTACCTGCGAGAAGCCAAAATTTATCTCGCAGAAAAAGATCCTAGCGCCGAGAATGAGCAAGATACTGTGGTGGTGGAAACCTGGGATAATTGGTCACTCTTGCCCACCTTCAGCTTAAGCTCTAGCGGTGGTGAAACTAAGTTTTCTGTCGGGATAAAAGAAGATAACTTGATGGGACGCGGCATTAAAACCCGCTTTAAATATCAATCAAATGCTGATCGAACCGGTTATAAGTTTGGCATTTCAGCACCACTAAAATTCATCAAACACGCCACAATTGCTGCCAATTGGTATGATAATAGTGACGGTCAAGCAACCCAACTGTATTTTAATAAGCCGTTTTACTCACTAGATACCCCCGATAGGTATTTCGCAGAATACTTAACCGATCAACGTATTGATACCTTAAGACAAAATGGCCAAGACGTTAATGAGTTTGAGCATAATGTCGATTATGCCGCTATCGGCTATGGCTGGCTTATTGATAAAACAGAGGCGGATTTATCGCGAATTAGCTTAGGTTTTACCCAAGATAAACACCAATTTGAGCCCAGTGAGACCTTCCCAAATCAAGCCTTGCCTGAAGACAGAGACTTTTTATACCCTTGGGCAAGTTATGAATACTTACAAGATGATTATAAGGTGTTTACTAATATCCATCTGATTAATAATCATGAGGACTTTAACTTAGGCTGGCGCCACTTTGTGCAATTAGGCATTGAGACTCGCGATGTCGCCGAAGAGTCTTCTGTAGGCTATCACCTAACGGTCAGTAGCAGTCGAGGCTATCAACAACAAGATAATTTATTCTTATTTAATCTTACTGGTGAAGCCAGCTTTAACACCAGCCAAGCCGATTACTATAATATCAGCATCCAAGGTGAATACTTCCACCACATTAACCCTAAATGGACCGCCTACGCTAAAACCCGCTTAGCCAGCTCGCAAAATAATTACCTCGATGACCCCTTTGCCCTAGGCGATGATACAGGGGTAAGAGGTTATCCTAACGACTATCAATATGGTGATAATCAATGGTTGCTCACAGGAGAAGTCCGCTATTATCCCAACATCAATTTATATCAACTTGCTGAACTTGGCTGGGCCACCTTTGTGGATATTGGACAGGCGTTTGGCGGGCCTGATGACAATAATGAAGTCAACGCCCCCATTGGCAGCATTGGCATTGGTGCCAGAGTGTATTCATCAAAATCCAGCTACGGTAGTGTCGGCCATATTGATTTCGCGGTGCCCTTTACCAGCGGCGAATATGTCGATGATTGGGAGTGGCGCTTTCAAGTGAAAAATCGTTTTTAAACTGACACTTGTCGTTACTGCTGCAAGCTTAATTTTACTCTCTAACCACTAAGGCTTTTTAACCGCTGAAAAGCCTGCTATTTTTTGTTTCACTTGCTGTTCTTGCTGTTTATCATCAATGCGATAGATGCTTTTTATTCGGGTGGTGAATTGCGGCTCTGCCGCGGTCGATACCGTATCAAAACCCGCTTCAACTGTCCCCAGTTTCGATGAGACCAATAAGGCTTGTGCAAACTGCAAATTATTATCAATGCCATCAAGCACCAGTAAATAACTTTGCCTTGGGCGCACGTCAATAAATAAACTACGGCTATCGATACTGCGCCAACTATCAAGTCGAAAATGACTAATCGAGTTAACCTGCTGTAACTCATCAAACTGATACATGGCCGCTTTTTGCTTACTGGCTTGCGTTGCGGCGCAGCCAGTAAGTAATAGCATGAATCCTAAGCTCATCAACTTGTTTACAGACATGGTATACCCTCCTTTTAATTCATTGCAACTGAAAACAAACACCTTCATAAACAACTGCTTACACCACATTTTTCACTTACAATGAATAACCATCACTAAAATTAGTTTCAGTTTATTTATACAAGTTTTTATAATTCGGTACGTGTTCAACCCACTTAGGTGGCGTGCCAATATATTGCTGCACCGCTTTAATAAACTCACTCACTAGCAGGGTTTGCTTACGATGCGGATAGACAGCATATATGCCAGTATCCATAGTGGAAAGTGAATAGCGGGTTAATAATGGCACTAATTTAAGCTCAGTAATCGACTGATTTAAATTAAATAAATCAATATGAGTGTAACCTATGCCATCCTTCACCGCTTCAATAATGGTTCTGACATCGCTGACTTTATAATTCCCCTGCATTTTATAGTTTTTAAACTGTTCGCCATGGGGCTGCTGGGATAAGCGCATCTGATCTAAGATGACACTACCATTGCTATAAATAACCGCAGGCAATTGAATTAACTCTTCTGGGGTTTGCGGGTGACCATGCTCTGCCAAAAATGCTTCTGATGCCAAGATGGCAAAGTGGGTCTTGGCAATTTTTTTTGCAATCAAATTCGACTCTGTGAGCTTGCCAATCCTAAAAGCCACATCAAAATGATCAGAAATGATATCGGCGCGTTTATCATCCAATGACAGGGTAACTTTAACATTGGGGTATTGCTTCATAAATTGGCTGATGACAGGTTGCAGATACTCCTGACCAAAGAAGATAGACGAGGTAATTCTAATAATCCCTTTCGGCTCAGACTGATATGAATCTGCAATATTTTGGATTTGATTTAGGGTATCTAATAAAGTCTGGGTTTGTTCGAGGATCTCTTCCCCTGCTGAGGTTAATGAAAACGAGCGCGTTGAGCGATTAAGTAATTGCACCCCTAATTCGGCTTCCAACTTTTTGATTTGCTTTGACAGTAACGAGTTATCCATATCGTGCAATGCCGCCGCTTTAGTAAACGAACCCTGCTGCACCACATCAAGAAAAAGACTCAGCTGTTTAGTAATCGATTGCATTTATCATGTCCTTGGAAGCTTCAAGCAACTTCAAATAAGCTTGAATAAGCTTGAATAAGCTCGAATAAGCGTACTCAGCTAACTTTGATTAAACTAATCATAGCTTGCTGCCAAACTGAATCCAATCAAAGTCGCCGCCTAATAGTTGATATAAGCTTCAAGTTTACGATTGCTCAGTATCAATAACTTCCCTCAAGCCCTTATGCTTATCTTTGCCCTGAGAAAAAAATGGCTATCACTCAACAATTACGTCGAGAAATTAAACTTAAATCTACGCTTTTTCAATGCATTAATCGCAAAACACTTTTTATTTTGAACAATCGTTCAAAATAATTCTTGAACGATCGTTCAATTAAGTCTATATTTATTTCACACAATGAAGTTACCCCCTATTTTTTACTAGAGCTAACTGACTTGAACTAAATTATTTATAAGAAGATTCAAATTCGGAGCATCATCATGAGCAAATTTACTATTCACACTATCGAGTCTGCACCACAAGCAAGTAAAACGATGTTAGAACAGTCTTTAAAAAGCTTTGGCATGGTGCCCAATCTTCATGGAGTGCTTGCTGAATCGCCGAATACCTTTGAGGCCTATCAAACACTGCATAACCTATTTGAAAGCTCATCTTTCAATGCCGAAGAATTAACGGTAGTGTGGCAAACCATTAATGTTGAACATGGTTGTACATACTGTGTACCAGCCCATACTGGCATCGCCCATATGATGAAAGTGGATGGCGCATTAACTGAAGCACTGAGAAATCGCACCGCAATGCCAACCGCTAAATTACAAGCACTACATGACACCACATTGTTGATGGTGCGTAACCGTGGCTTGTTATCTGATGCTGAAATGGAAGCCTTCTTTGCGGCAGGTTATGGCCAGCAACAGTTACTGGAAATCATTTTAGGTCTGTCACAAAAAGTCATTAGCAACTACGTAAACCATGTTGCTCATACTCCGGTGGATAAGCCTTTTCAACAATTTGCTTGGGAAAAGTAGCCGCTAATTCAGCGCCCACCAATAAGTAAGACATTTACGGTTAACATTAAAGCTGATAATTATCAGCTTTAATCATTTTCAAAGCTAAATCCAAGTACAATTCTAAATTCGAACCTAAATTCAGACCTAAGTTCAAACCCAAGAAAAGCATAAGTCCAAAATCACATAGCAAGGCAGGTGTAATATGTCAGATAAAATTAAACTCGATATCGTTTCAGATGTAGTTTGTCCATGGTGTGTGGTCGGTTACAAGAGTTTGCAGCAAGCCATTAAAGAGCTGGGGATAGAAGACAAAGTTGAACTTGAGTGGCAACCTTTTGAGCTCAATCCTGATATGCCTGCAGAAGGTGAAGAATTACGTGCACATGTGGCGCGTAAATATGGTTCAAGTGCTGAAGATAGCGCCAAAGCCAGAGAAAATATTGCCCAGCGCGGCGCCGAATTCGATTTTGAGTTTAACTTTGGCGACGACATGCATATCGTTAATACCTTTGATGCTCATATATTGCTGGATTACGCCAAAGGTTTTGATAAACAAACTGAATTGAAATTACGTTTGTTTAGCGCTTACTTTACTGAGCATAAAGATGTCTCAGATAGAGCAGTATTGGCCAATGAACTGGCTGCTATTGGGCTTAACGTCGATGAGGCTATGGCATTATTAGACAACCCCGACATCAGAGAGCATATCAGCGCTGAGAAAAACCAATGGACCGCTGCAGGAATATCTTCGGTACCGACGGTTATATTTAACCGCACTAGTGCCTTAAACGGCGCTCATCCGGTTGAGTCATATAAACAGGTACTGACGCAACTATTGGCAGAGTTAGAAAGTAACTAATGGTGAGACTTTTTTAAAGCCGATGACATAAAAAACGGATGATAAATATCATCCGTTTTTTAGTTTATGAACCCGCTGTTGATGGGATTTATCCCGTTCTGCTTTAAGCTTTTAGAGCACGGCTCATTAACTTCACTGCTAAATAAGCTTTGGTAAATGTTATCACTGCGGCGTTAAGTCTCTTTAATCGCAAATTGGCTCATCATATTATCTAATGCTAGTAAATCAGTGGCGATCACATTGGGCTGAATCTCCCAAGGGTCAAATATCGCCGTTGGTGATCGCTTAACCCAAGCTGCTTTAAGCCCTGCCGATATAGCCCCCGTCACATCAAAAGAATTACTGGAGATTAACCAAGTTTGACTGGCGACTGAGCCTGACACTTGCAAAAAATGCTGATAAATAGCCGGATTAGGCTTAAAGGTATTGATCTCATCGGCGCTCACTATCGCTTCAAATAACTCAATAAGGCCTGCTGTTTGCAATAATTGCTCAACCGCTTTGGCAGTACCATTTGAAAAGGCAAATAACCGATAACCTTGGGCTTTAAATGCCAGCAAGCCTTGCTTTACTTCTGCAAATGCTGGCAAGGTTTTATAGCGTTCTAGTAAGGCTTGTTTTTGGCTTGAAGATAAAGATATTTGATAATACAGGCAGGTATAATCTAGCGCTTGGCGGGTACACTCACTAAAAGGAACATAATTGTTCATCAAGCCTCTGCGAAACGAATACTCTAATTGTTTCTCGCGCCAAGTAGTTGAGAACCCAAAGGCTTTATCACCCACCAGCGTTTGCAATTGTGCCAACAGCCCATGGGTGTTAATTAGCGTGCCATAAACATCAAAAGCCAGTGTAATAGCCATATTCATCCCTTAAAAATAAAATCATTTATTTAGAGGTTTTACTTTAGTGCTCTTTGTCCCTAGCCGCTGCATTGCCATTGCAACAATCAAACGCTTTTTAATGGCCAGGCATTAATTGCGAACTTTCAAATACACCATCAATGAGAGTTTGAATGGTATCGTCATCTTGATTGGCATGGGCATAAGTACGAATACCAATTATCTGCACTTGAATAAAACGTGCTAACGCCTGTGGGTCTTGAGTCGTATCTAACTCACCTAACTGCTGCGCTTCAGTGAGTAGTGCGGCAAATTCAGCCTCAACCATCCCTAAGGCACTTTTAGCTTCAGCTAATAAATCGGCATTGTCTGTGGTTAATTCTGCCACAGTTTTAACCAGCATACACATACCACTTGGCACGGTTGATTTGTTGGCTAACACTGAGCGCTCAATAAACAGTTTTAACGCCCTAAGGGGCGAGCCAGCATCAATACGGCACTGGGCTAACATCTCAACACCCGTTTGCGCATAGTATTGTAAGGCCTCTTTAAACAAGCCTTCTTTGCTGCCAAAGCTGGCATAAATACTACCAGGGCGTAAATCGATTACTTCTTGCAGGTTACGCATTGAAGTCGCGTGAAAACCTTTTTGCCAATATAGGTTGGCCGCTTTTTGAATCGTTTCCTCACGATTAAATTTGGCTGCTTTAGTCATAATCTTAGTCTCAGATCTATATTGAACGATTGCTCAACTTTACAATGAACGACTGTTCAAGTCTAGTTTGCCCTACTTAAGCGTGCCAATAATCACTGTACTGGCAGTTTTAGAGGTTATCTGATTTAATCAGCTGAATAAATCAGCTGAATAAATGACGCAACTTGGTGCCAAGGCTTAAACAACTGAACTTCAATAACGATCAGGCCAAACTGCAATCTTCATCTAGGCCATTATCCCCTATGACACTATCAATAGTGTTAGTGGTATTGCTGTGTCAGTTATTTACTATTAGTACGGCATTCTCAGTGCAATACCCTCACGGAGAACATCCATCAGGTATCGTGCTTGCCCATCACCATGCAGATTTATCACAGCACTCTCATCCTTACCAAGAGGCTGAAAATACACTTAAAAAAACCTTTAATGCCACTGAATCACAGGCAGAAATATTAGCAGCGAATAACCCTGATAAGTCCGCTGCTGATCATGAACATGCTAATCAGTCACTCTCTGCGGCTCATCCACCATTCGAATCCATATTTGTCGCTGAATTTGCCCATACCAATACCCTTTCAGATAATCCAATAGATTATCAAAGTTACCAATTTGCTCCCCCTATACCTCCACCACATCAATAAGTCAGCGACTTTATAATCATATTCGTAAAAAGAGTGATTTAACTGACTGCGCAGTCATCAAGGCCAAACTGAATTATTTCAGCCCTGCCTCAATGATTAAGCTCAGTCGTAAAGTGATATTTATAACGCGCGTTTGTGCGTGACTTATTGGAGTTACAACAATGAGCCAACCACTGGCCACAGCCATGAAAATGGCCGTGATATTCATGGGGCTTTTCGCTTCATTTTCTTTATTCGCCCATGGTGTTGATGAAGACACTCGGCAATTTCTGACCTTAAATCAGGGCGTATCCATCTTCCCTTTCATTTACATTGGCGCTAAACACATGGTCACTGGATACGACCATTTACTGTTTCTCGTCGGGGTAATTTTCTTTCTGTTTCGCACTAAAGATGTGCTGATTTACGTCAGTTTATTCACCCTCGGCCACAGTGTAACCCTGCTATTTGGGGTGCTAAATGATGTGCAGATTAATGCTTATCTTATCGATGCCATTATTGGATTTTCAATTGTGTACAAAGGCTTTGATAATCTCGGCGGCTTTAAACGCCTATTCGGGTTTCAACCCAATACCAAGGTTGCAGTGATGATTTTTGGACTGTTTCACGGCTTTGGTTTAGCCACCAAGATTCAAGAGTTTCAGCTGCCCAGCGATGGACTTGTTGCCAACATCATCGCCTTTAATGTCGGTGTTGAAATCGGACAGTTTCTGGCGTTGGGCTTAGTGCTTATTTTGATGAGTTTATGGCGACGTCATAGAAGCTACCTGCAGTTTTCTACCGCCGCCAATACCTTGCTAATGAGCAGCGGCTTAATGTTAGTGGGCTTTCAATTAACTGGCTATTTTATCAATTAATCAGCCGGAATATGCATCATCATTTACCGCATTTTTTAAGGAACAAACATGAACAAGAATGAACAACAGTTGCAGCCAATAGCTATTCCGGTGCACTCCATAGCTATTCCTGTACACTCCACAGCAACGCTTATTAAAGCCAGTATCGCTGCAGGTGTTATTGCCGCGATTGTACTGCTCACAGCCATATTACCTGCTGAATACAATATCGACCCGACGGGTATTGGCAAAGCCTTAGGGTTAACCAAAATAGCTCAAGCAGCTGAAATAGGGACTGTTGAAAATACAGAAAGTGTAGAGGGTATAGATGATATAGAGAGTGCAGCGTTAGTCATTGTCACCGCGCCCTTAGTTGCAGACATTAAACAAGCCCGAAAAACGGCAGCGGTAAGATCGGATAGCGTCAATGTGGTTATTCCTGCAGGCAAAGGCTTGGAATATAAATTACTGCTCAATCAATTTACTCATTTAACCTATCAATGGCACACCCTTGATGAAGCGCCGTTGTTTTTTGACTTTCACGGTGAGCCCCAAGGCGATACCACTGGCTACTATGAAAGCTACAACATCAGTACTGCAGATAAAGTGACAGGCTCATTAACCACCCCTTTTGCAGGTGCCCATGGCTGGTATTGGAAAAACACCAGCGATGCTGCCATTACCGTGGTACTCAACACGACTGGGGCCTATAACATTAAAGGCTGATTGGCTTAATGGTTAGTGGTTAGTGGTTAGTGGTTAATGGTTAGTGGTTAGTGGTTAGTGGTTAGTGGTGATGAGTCATCAAACTAAATCAAAAAACTGAATCAGAAAAATCCACTGTCGATTATCTTAACGATACTCTGATAGTGGATTTTATTTATTAGAATGCCCCACTTTCAAAGCCAAACTACCAGCAGCTTCAGTTAAAAAAGCTAAAAATATCTAAAATCAGGCCAAACCCTCTAAAAAACTCTATTTTTAAAACAGTTCACTCATCAAATCTGCGCATCTTTAGCTAATGTCCTCGGCAGAAGCAATACTAATAATCCTAAAATTAAGATGATCATGATGAACAATAAAAAGCACATATGGGCATATAGCATGTCACTAGCCGCTCTTGTTATGGCAGGGTGTGGTAACGATGGGCGTGATGGTGAAGACGGTATTTCACCACCACCTAGCAGCCCTTCAGCGAAGGTTTTATCCCTCGATATTGAAGATATTTCTGTCTCTGAAGGTAATATTACCCTTAAATTCTCTGCTGAAAATGAACAAGGGACGCCAGTCACAAAAATTAACAGCATTAGAGTTGAAGCCGCTCAGTTACTCGCACCAATTAATGGTGATAGCTCTGCTTGGCAATACCTGTTCAACGAAACCTGCAATGAAGAGTGCCCAGGAGAGCTAACCGACTTTGCTAACGGCCAATACCAATACACAATGGGTACCAACCTAGCCGATAGCAGTTACTTTCCAAATGGCTATGATGCAAGTTTACCCCAACGCGTTATCCTCCGCGTAAATGGCACTGAGTTAGTGCCGACCACATATCAAAACACTGATTACATGGTCGATGGTTCTGAGCTATCGTTCACCCGTAATATTGTCGATAGTCAAACATGTTTAAGCTGTCATGAAGACATTGCCAGCATTAAACATGGCGGTGATAGCCTAGAAAACTGTGCCACTTGCCACTCAGCAGGCGGAGTCGATGATGATAAAACATGGCCTATCCTTGCCCATAAAGTTCATATTGGTGTTAGCTCTGAGACCGTTGGTAACTGTTTAGCTTGTCACAACAATGAAGAAACAACCGAACACACTGAAGCGCTAAACTGGCAAACTATGCCAACTCGTGAAAATTGCTCTAGTTGTCATGACTTAGAAGAAGCCAACATCGATCATAGCGGTATGAGTGATAACAGCCAGTGCTCAAGCTGCCATAGTGCCGAGCATGTCTATGATAAACACCGAGGCAAAGCCGATGCCGGTATCGCTGGCCGCAGCCTAATGAATGTCAACATTAGCGATGCGAAGATTGTTGATGTTGAAGGTGAATCATTTGCAGAAATCGTGGTTGGACTTGAAGATCAACAAGGCCAAGCGCTGCCTTTTACTAGCACAGAAGCAAAAGATTGGGATTATTTATCCGGGCTTGAGTTGTACGTAAACTGGGGCATTGATGTTAATTTCACCCAAGGGCAACAAGACGGTATAGGGCTTGCTGGTCACATGGGACAAGGCCGCGGCTATACTGTTTACGGTAAAACCACCAAACGAATGACGTCAGAGCAAAGCCGATTACGTCCCTTAACGCCTGTGCATGCATTAGTTGATGGCAACCTTGTTTACCGTGTCGGGCCAATTGAGATGAATGATACCTTTGCAGGTGACACCTCAGACAATTATGGCTTTATCTCGAATCGAGTCTTTTTCTGTACGGATGATTTAGGTCAAGCAGCGACCTGTGGTGCCGAAGGCGTTAAGAGCAATGCTACCTATAACAAACGTTGGTTCTTTGATGCCAATGGTCTGCGTGATGAAATTAAACGTCGCCCGATTGTGTCAAACAAAAATTGCGGTTCTTGTCATGGTTACAACGAAGAAACGGATACTACCGAGCTAAATTGCCGCAGTTGTCACTCTCGCAATACTGAATCAAACCTTGAGCTGGCGAATACGACCTGTTTCTCCGGTAATGACGGTGAAGAAGCTATTGCATTTAAGCCTACGAAGCCTCGTGGTAAAGGCTACGGCACCTCAACTGCTGATATCGTTGATGCGTGTGTCGCATGTCATAACCCCAATACTCCGCCGACCCAAGCCATTCGCGAACGTCATACTGTGCAAGGTGACAAAGACTTTGTTGAGCAACTCGTTGTGAGTCACCCAGATCATAAAATCTGGATGCATTCATTACATAACAATCAGCGGGCAACTCAGAAACAACCGAATTGGATCCGCTCAGTAAATTACCCCGCTAACCAAGCCAACTGTTACCGTTGTCATGAAGGTGACACTTTTGGTGCAGAGCGTTTAACTGAAGAAGGCAAACCCTTAGCATTGGATCTGACTTATGATCCTGATAGCAGAGCATATCCGGCCACTGATGTTAACGTCGATGCTTATGTGAGCCCAGTGTCGGCAACTTGTTATTCATGCCATGCCAAGCGGTATGACGAAGACAGCGATACCATGGTAATTAAGCCTCATGTGCGTGCGCATATGGAGCAAAATGGCGGTCGTTTTGGTGTCCCTAAGGATGAGTTGGAAACAGAATCCTGTGTGACTTGCCATAAATTAGACAAACTCAAACAACAGCATAAATTGAATTAATCCCCAAATTCATCATCACTCTCTCAAAGGGGCATTTATGCCCCTTTTTATTTGAGGAAGGTCAAATTATTTGACCACTTTCACATCAACATCAACCACATTCCGCTATATTATATCTCTTCTTAACCACTCAGGAATTTTCATGTTGTTGCTGGCCAACTTGCTATTCGATTCTGACAAACAAACCCTGACGGATGCTAGAACAGGTGAGCAGCACTCATTATCGTTTTCAGAAAATGCAGTATTAAAACATTTAATACTGGCTGAAGGTGTCGCCACTAAAACCGATTTACAATCAGCTGGTTGGCCTAACCGCAATGCGACTGATGCATCTCTCAATCAATGCATCAGTACCTTAAGACGAAAGCTTGCCAGCGATGAGTCAATAGAGCTTAAAACCATTCCGCGTCATGGTTACGCATTAAACGCGCCACAGGCCACAAAGCAAAACAAAAATCCCCGTACAACCCTAACCATCAAAGCTATGGTTATATTGATATTTTTGAGTATCATTATCGCCGTTATAGGGTATAGACAATGGCAACCGTCTTCAGTAAACCTGCCTTTTACGTTATGCCAACAACATCCATTAACAGCAGTAATTGAGGCGACCTCAGAAGATCACTGTGATTCATTGCCGCTGCCCATAATTAATCCATCCCAGCCCCAATGGCTAGGACAACACAATCATTACTACAGTTTAGCAATGTGCCCAGAAGGTGATTGCGCTCAAACGGGCTTGCTCAATACCGTTAGCCATAACGCCTTAATATCTGCAGTACAACTACAGCAGCTGACGCAAAAGATACAGCTCACCACCACGCCGTCCAGAAATCAATTAACCTTACCCAAAGCGGCTGTACAAACAACTGAATTAACCGAGCAACATTATAATAATTATATTTATTATCCGACTGAATCTGGTGACATCGTAAGAGTCGATTTTAGGATGGCCTTGCTCTACAACGAAGACAAAGCAGGTATTATGACGGTTGATGCCTGTATTAGCCTGTTAAATTGCGATGGGGCATCGATACAGTTTCAAGCTCGTTATCAATTTAATGAGCAACAAATAGAGCAAGAAGGTCACAACATAAGTGTATTTTTCATGACCGTTGACCATCAACACCTCACTCCAGATCAACATTTAGGAAAACAAGGCGAACTGTTCACTTTTTACAGCTCGTTGCGCCGCAGCCTATTTTTCGATAATGATATTCGCTACTACCGCCTACAAGATGATGAGCATTATGGTGTATGGCAGTTACCACTGTTAGGCAATCCGGTAGCATGGCTGCATCGGCAACAATTAGCGCTATAGCACCTATTGATGAGCCCATTTCACATTGTTGAGTGTTGATGATTGCAGGTTGCAGAGTACTCAGTACGGCTAAGCACAACGCGATATAGGAACTTGGTCATCTTGTCTTGCCCGTTTCTATTAGAAACAAAACTGCGATGCCGTTGTTGCCGGGGTAATTAACATTACTCGGAGTATAAAATGAGACACTTGATAGGGCTTAATCGTCAACACCAAGATAATTAACGATAAAAAATCCACTGTCGATTATCTTAACGATACTCTGATAGTGGATTTTTAGTTAGCTATATTTGAGCCACGTTTAGCAAAAAATTTACTTTTGCGTTTTACGGTAATGGTCAAAGTTTTGGATGTAATCTTCCATGTTGCCTTCAAGCAGCTTGCGGTACTCTTCAGTGTAATAGGCCACCATGTCAGCTTTTTTCTGCTGCATCTCTTCGGCATTATCAAAACCAGTAGAAGTAAACCAAGCATTGTAGCGGGTTAAGGAATACATGAATGAAGCGCTTACCTCACCCGTTTTTACCTTGGGATTTTGATTAAACTCATTAGCAACATTAATAAACTGACTAGCGCGATCGAAAAAAGCTTTATCTGGTTTTGAATCAAACATGATAGATCCTTGTACTGAAAGTTGCCTGTAGCGGCAAAGTAAAATAGCAATGGTAATAACCTACGTGCTTTTACGCTGGTAAACCTTAAGGTGGTTCACACTCTGCAATAATGATGCTCCGTAACTGTGAGCAGCATCAATTTGTCGATAACTCACCAAATTTAACACATGAAAAATCCTACTTATTACTAAGTAGGATTTTAGTGTTATATGAAATATAAGCCGCAGCTAAATTTCATTGCACTGTAAACTTACTTCGCTTTACAGTTAAATTCACCGCTGTAATCGAAGTTAAAGTTGTAAATAGTGAAACCTTCAGTACCTTCTTTAGTCCCATCTTCCTGCTCAGTTGAAAGACCAGTAATTTCATTGGTCGCACAACGGAAGCCTTCTTCAAGCTTTGCAGAAGCAAATGACACGCTAGTAGTATTTGGCGCAATAAGCTCAAACACTTCAGCATTTGGGAACGCTAATTTACTATCACCTTCTTGCTCTGCTAAACGATCAGCCAAATAGGACTGCACCAATTCACGGTTGTTAAATGCCGCTTCATCTTTAACAAGCTCAGCGTTATCAACACCTGGCATATCTGAATTTGATGCACGGTAGCTATTAGTAATCACATAGATTTCTGCGTCATCAGCAATGTCAGTACCGTTATAGGTCAGGCTAGTCAACTGCTCATTGTCAGTTTCTGTGTAGCTGAAACCATTAATGTTGGTGTACTTTGATTGGTTTTCAACGTTGATTGTGTACTTAAGCATGCCTTCGCCAGATTCATTAAAGCCAGCATAGAACGCATCGAAGTTATAACCAGGGAAGCCTTCAACTAGGAAAGTCTCACCCTCTGCCAATGGTAGGCTGCGGTAAGCATTAGAGTTAACCCACTCAATCCAGTTTTTCATATCCGCACCGGTCATTTTTAAGACCGCTGGGGTATTGTTATCAAATACATAGATATCAGCAACTGAAGCGTTAGTTAGTTCACCGGTTTGAATGTTGGTGTAATCAGCTCCGCCATTACGACCAGATTTAAATGGTGCAGACACAGACATGAAGATGGCGTCTGCAGATGCATCAGCAAACTCACCTTCCGCTTTCCATTTATTCAGTTGATGAAGCTGTGCTTGGTTAACCACTTGCATGGATAAATCTGGTACCACTTGCGGGAAAAAGCTGTTCATGTTCACATCGATTTCAGCAATCGTTTTTGACATGTATTTAACTGTGCCTTCGTGCTCAGTAACCACTAAGTCTTCGATGATGACATCAGACTCATTTGGCACCAATGAGCGCAGCTCGGTTGTAGAGTGAGAATGGTCAACAGTCCATGTCTCGCCGTCATCGCTAGATTTAAGTTTTAGGTCAATAACACCCAACTTAGCACCCCAGAAACCTGGCATGATGGCTGGAATACCATTAATTAAACCAAGCTCAGGATCAACCCCTGGAATTTCGCCGTATTCATTATTTGCATTCGGGAATTCACGGTGGTCGTGACCAAACATAATGGCATCAACACCGTCTACATAAGCAAGGTGTAAGGTTGCGTTTTCAGCAAACTCATCATTATTGTCATTGAGGCCTGAATGCGGGATAGCAACAATAACGTCTGCGCCTTCAGCCTTCATGATAGGGACATAATGTTCGGCGGTTTTCTTGATATCAGAAACCACAACATTACACACTAGGTGTGAAGCATCCCAGCCCATAATATCTGGCGGTGTAAAGCCAATTACACCGACTCTAACATTGTATGATTCACCATTTTCAGCAATAAACTCACGGTCTAAAATGACATATGGGTTATACATATTTTCAGCGGTGTCATAAAAATCTTCAGTAATGCGTACTTCACATTCATCTGCTGCATTGCTGACTTTTTCAAGCTCGCTATCAGCCTTCCACACATTTGAACTCACGTAAGGGAAATCTGAACCTTTAAGCGCTTCATCTAGGTATTCAAGGCCATAATTGAACTCATGGTTACCTAAATTTGCCGCATCATATTCTAAATAGTTCATCGCTTTGTAAACCGGATGCTTTTCATTTTTAAGATGCTCAGCACCTAGCGCTGCCATGTAGTCGCCCATTGGGCTACCTTGGATCAAATCGCCATTATCAAATAACATGCTGTTTGTTACTTCATCGCGCGTTTCAGCAATGACTAAGGAAGTACGTGCTAAGCCCCATTCTGGCAGGTTGTTTTCGTTGTGTTCTGCACTCGCGAAGTAATTGTATGGCATAACGTTAGTATGGATATCAGTCGTTTCCATCAAACGGACTTCCATGCTAATTGATTTATCGTCTGATGAGCTATTACAACCTGTAAGTACTGCTGCAACACTGGTCGCAAGCAGAAGTTTCTTAGCATTCAATTTCATATTTATTCCAGATAATTATTTTATTTATGTCTGTATGCCGAATTATTGCCACAGATTAAGATTGGTCAATTAATCTCAAGCAATATTTCAGCATCAGTAAAGGCGGGAGTAAATAAAACATACAAATAAGTAAAGTGAAGATTTTATTTCAAACAACAATAAAAACAAAAAAACAGCTTTGAATTTAAAGTCAAAAAAAATAACAACGCAGAAAACAAGCAACAAACGTAAAAATAAAAATTACAGATATAGTTTGAAAAAAAAGCTTAAGACTCACGGCTAAAAACCTTAAGTCTTAACTTACCCCTCATAAATATTTCAGTTAATATAAAAACAGCACATATATTCAACAAGTATCTCTTAGGATAAAAAATATCCCTCAAGATATGAATAAAAAACAACACTCTGAATTGTTTCGACAGCAAGACACTGCCACAATCAAAAACATAAAATAATTAAAGTACAGACAGATAAGATAAAACCAAAATTTCAGACCTCTATTTTACTCTAGCCTTTGGCACCATGTTTAATTACAAAACCTTAGCTTTTATGATTGTGATGATTGGTAGAGCTTATGTCCCAGTCAATTGAAATGACACTTGTTCTTGAAATGATCAATAAATTTCAAATCTGACCAAAATAGAAAACAATTCAGTACTACTCGCCTACTGCTACTGATAACATTATAAATATAAAATTAGTTTTGAAAATTTAAATTAAAAACCTGGCTGCAACAAGTGTTTCTCACAAAATAAACACCAATCAAGCCGCAAACAAACACCTGAGCAACAACAAATAAACATCTTAAGCCTCGCCGCGACACTTTAAATTACCAACAAATTAAATGGCAATTAATAAAAATAGTTTCTTAAATTATTCAAACCCTAATTATTAATAACCCACAGCAGTTACAAAATGATTAGATTGTTAATAAAGACATAAGCAAAGATAAAATAGCAACACTATTTGTAAAATACAGACATAGAGACTACCCAATTTAAACAGTGTAATCAATTATCAGTTAAATATAATTTTATTATCGAAAAGTGCTTAATTAAAAGTGTAAGAATTATAACTAAGTCCCTGGTAGATGATATTGACTACTACTGAATTCAATAGTACTTATAAAGGTAAGAGCACATATAAACTGATTGCCAATTAATATGTGCTTAAGTGTCTGATTGACGATTAAAAGCCCGAGCCTAGGTTAAAATACAATGCCCGCTCCTCTTCACTGGCGGCGACATCCACTCCCATATGAATGCCGTAACGTCTGGCAATTTGATAGCGAAAGCCAACACCATAAGCATTAACGGAGTCGCTGCTGTCTTGTATTGATTCCGTCTCTGTCTCTGTTTGGCCGTAACCGTAAAAGGTCGATACCGTCCAGCGGTGATCTATGTGATACATCAACTGCGCTTGTAAGGTGCCGACTTGATCACCTTGATATCGAAATGCTGATACACCACGAAGATCAACATAAGGCTTAGTGGTAGGTGAAAGGCTGGTGTCTTTCTCATACAATTCCTGATAACTAGCAGCGACCGCAAAGGTCCACTTTTTAGCAATAGGGAAATAAAACTCGCCACTGGTATCTAAGGTACCGTAATGACTGTCAGAACCTAACGCCTCATCATATAACATGTATTCAGCCGATAAAATGTAACCCTTTTTCGGGAAAAACATATTATCTCTAGTGTCATACTCGGCCACCAAACCAAGACCTGAGGTGGTATGTTTATCGCCCAGTGCGGTTTGCAAAAACCAATCAACTACAGCGTTTGATGATGAGACACTGGACACTGACCATAGCTGTTTTAAGCCCAACAATAATGGCGTATCAGCCACTCTAAACTGCAGTTTTTGCATCGCAAAGTAAGCTTCGGTAGTGGTATCAAATTTGAGGTTTTTCCCTTCAGGTAGTAAGCCACCTAAATTAGTATAAATATCTAAATTCGCCTTAGCAGCACCTGCGCCGCCGGTATAACGAATACTATCGTTTAACCAAGAATGACGGTGCCCCGCAAAAGCAAACCAAGTACCATTGGCTGTCGCGCCGCCGCCCACCAAGGTCATTGCTGCAGGAATTAACTGGGCGCCGCCATCAATAGACTCAAGGGCTTTTTGTTTACGTAGTTCTTTTTCTTCATCGGTTTCGTGCAAAAACAAGCCCATCAAACCACCACCAGCACCAACTGCAGGCTCAGTAATTAAAATAGGAACCGGTAAAAAACCATAGGCATTTTCAGCGAGGTGATAGCCAAGATCAAATTGGCCATCTTGCTGGTCAAAAAAATAAGACTGCTCAGCAGATGCTTGCCAAGAAGCCATAGCTAAAATGCATAATGAGATTTTTTTAAACATGAAGTACCTAACCAAGTAAAAAGAGTACCAGTACTGAATCGGCCGTCCCCAAAAATACCAATATGGGTTAGCACAATAAAACTCAGCAGCATTAACGATAAAAATTATGACTTAATTAAAGCAGTTTTTCGACTCACTGTTGAAGGATCGAACCATTCAATCCCATCACAACTAAGGTTCAGTGCAGTGTGAATACAAAAAAGCCTATCTATCACAGGATAAATAGGCCAATTCTAATTCTAATTTAAGCAAATGATTTAACTCATTTTTCTGATAACACTCACAGGTGCAATCCGTAATGCCCAATGCAATATTGCCCATGGCCAACCTGGCACAAAAGCGTTGGCTTTTTCTTTATTAATCGCTTTTACTAACGCCTTACAACCGGTTTCGGTATCGACAATAAAGGGGATTTTTTCAACCCCTTCATTGATCTCACTTTGAATAAAACCAGGGTGAATACAGCTTACTTTTATCGGCGTATTCATTACATCAATACGTATGCCTTCACTAAGAGATGTTAGCGCTGCTTTAGTGGCTGCGTAAACTGTCATTGCCCGTCTAAAACCACGTACTGCACTGACTGATGATATGGTGACTAAATGCCCTGAATTTTGAGCCCTAAAGATAGCCATTGCCGCCTCAGCTTGTGCAAGTGCGGCAATAAAATTGGTTTCTGCGGTTTGCTTATTGGCATGAAAATACCCAGTACCAATAGAAGCACCTTTACCCATGCCCGCATTAATAATAATGCGGTCTAACGGCCCCATTTCAGCGTTAAATTGATCAAAAACGCTAAAAACAGCCTCATGATCATTCACGTCTAAGGCTTTTATCAGCACGTTAATTTGCGGGTTAATTTGTTCTAGCTCAGCCTTGAGCTCAACCAATCTATCCACTCGGCGCGCACACAGTGCTAAGTTAGATCCCTGTTTTGCAAATTCAATGGCCATTCCTCGACCTAAACCCGAACTTGCCCCGGTGATCAAAATATTTTTTCGCATCTTATTATCCATTTTATGATGAGTTATTTTTATTATTTACATGGGCTATTTAAGCCCATTTTAGGCGCTGTTACAGCAAAAATAAGCACTTAGGTGTAAGTAATTATCCTTTTATCCCCTTGTTGCTCGAATATATCGTGCTCATTTAATGACGACAATGACCACTGCTTGTCCTGACCTCTGGCCACCACTTTGGTCACGCCGCCATTGACTAATGACCAATTAATATCGACAAACTGTGTTAGCGGCAATCCCAATAATAAACTGGCAATCACGCTAATTGGTCCGCCCGATGAATAGACCAAAATGGTTTTACCGTGATGCTCGCTGGTTAAGCGCTCAAAAACACCTATGACCCGTTGCTGAAAATCACTCCAAGATTCTGTATATAGGTTGTTTTCATTTAACTTAGCCGTTGCAGATGCCTGTGTCCACTGCTCCATAGCGCCGAAAAAGTGCTGCTGAAAAGCCGCGAGAGGATCGGGCTCTTGAGCTAAAAATGCGCGCATTTTACTGGGGCTGGTAAACTCAGGATGATACGCACCGAGAATATTTTGATGGTCATATTCATTCCAGCCAGCATCTTGCTCACTTAAACTTATCAGTGCATCATCGGCCAAACCAAAGGTATCTAGGCTATGCTGCGCGGTTTGCTGATGGCGTAACATTGAGCCTGTTATCACGAGATCTGGCGTAATGGTTTTATTGGCTATATATCGCCCCACCAGCTTAGCCTGCTCAATGCCTAAATCAGATAACTGATCATAATCATCGGCATGAGAACTGGCTTGGCCGTGACGAATTAGAAAAATTTTACTCATGGTAAGTCCCATCACTAAATGCTGAATTTGCTGCGTTAAGCGCCTTATATAATGCCCATAAACCGTTTTTACATCCAAATGCTAAATCATGCTCAACAGCATTTAAAGCCCGTAAGAGCGACCTGTTTATTTCATTAACATAGCCTATTTTTAAAGGGGATTCGACAGTCTTTAATCATGATACAAAAGAAGCCTTTTTAGTTACTTGATTAGGAAGCAAAGAATTGAGTTATGAGGGTAAGTGATAGTGAATTAGAGCGCTTTTATTCGCATTAAGAATTACGCAGTCCAAGTTGGATTGCAGTGCCAAGCTTGCACCCACTTAGGCACCTGTGCTGCTGGCATAGGTCTAGAAATACCATAACCTTGAGCTATAGTGCAGTGAAGTGATAACAGCTTGTCAGCTTGTGCCTTGTTTTCTACCCCTTCAGCTATGACCCCAAGGTCAAAAATATCAGCTAAACCGATAATAGCCTTCAAAATGGCCAGATCAGACGTATCTGTTAACATATCCCGAATAAAGCTCTGATCAATTTTTAATTTCGTAGCAGGCAAGCTTTTAAGGTAGGTAAGTGATGAGTAACCAGTACCAAAATCATCTAAGGCAAACTTAACGCCCATTTGTAAACAGGCGTTCATTCGCTGACTGACTTTGTCCATATCTTCTAAGGCGCTGGTTTCTAATATTTCCATTTCCAATAGCTCGGGAGAAATATTAGGGTAAGTGGTTAAAGCTGCTGCTAAGTTGGCGACAAAGTCACTACTTTGCAATTGGCTAGCACCAATGTTGACACTAACGGGAATCGTTAAGCCTTGTTCTTGCCACAAATTCAGCTGCTTAAGCACGGTATCAAGCACCCACTCACCTATTTTAATGCTAATTAAGTGGTCTTCAATCATGGGTAAAAAGACTTCTGGCAGCAATAATCCTTGTTGCGGATGCTGCCAGCGCAGCAATGCTTCAACCCCCACTACTTTCCCAGTATCCATATTTACTTTAGGCTGAAAATAAAGAACAAACTCTTGGTTTTCGTAAGCCTGAATAATACACTCAAGGCTCTTTCGTTTCGTTTTCGAGGCTTCAGCAGAGTCCTTATCAAAAAATAAATAACAGCTTTTGCCTGCGTCTTTCGCTTGATACAGCGCATGATCAGCTTGTCTTAGCAATAAGTCTGGATCGGTGCCATTTTGCGGGTACAGTGTTACCCCAATACTGGTTGAAGCTTGCAGTATTTCTTCATTGCAAATAATACTTTGCGATGCAGCCACCAGCATCCGCTGTAATACTGGTTCACAATCACTGGCCTGTTCTAGGTCGCTCAGCACTGCAACAAACTCATCACCGCCAATACGCGCTAAAAAGTCTCCTGCACGCAGCGCACTTTTTAGCGCCTGTGAAATTAAAACTAAGAATTGATCGCCAGTGCTATGGCCGTGGGTATCGTTAATGGCTTTAAAGCCGTCTAAATCAAGATAAGCCAGTGCCAGCTTTTTACCGCGTCGCTGGCTCTGTTTTAGTGCCTGCGCTAACTTATTGGCCAGTAATGCTCTATTGGGTAAACCAGTTAACATATCGTGATGGGCGGTATGCTCTAGTTGCTGCTGGTGCGCTTTTTTATCGGTTATGTCAGTAAACATTGAGACATAGTGCATGACCTTACCATACACATCACGCACCGCACTGATTGATTGCATTTGCGGATAAATTTCGCCGTTTTTGCGTTTATTCCATATTTCATCACACCAATAGTTATGCTGTTTCAGCGTGCTCCACATACCGTCGTAAAAGTCTGCAGACTGTCGACCCGATCTGAAAATTCGTGGGTTTTTACCAATGGCCTCTTGACGGCTAAAGCCCGTTATCTGAGTGAAAGTGTCATTAACTTCAAGGATATTGCCCTTTAAATCGGTGATCATGATGCCTTCGTGAGCATGACTAAAAACACTGGCGGCAAGTTTTAATTTTATTTCAGATTTTTTAGTGGCGGTAATATCTGTCAGTGCGCTAAGGCATTCAAGGCCATCTTCGTTAATAGTAAGCTTTAACTGTACCGTGCTTAGCTTATTATCGATGTTAAGTTTTATCTCACTGTCTGGAGAGTCAACGCCTTGAAAAGTATTGCCAAGGTGAGCGTTATATTGCAGTAGGGAGTCTTCAGTTAAGTATGCTCCAAGGCGTTTACCCAGTATATTTTTACGGGGCATACCTAACATACTTGCAGCGGTAAAATTAGCCTGAGTGATATGCCCAGTGCGATTAAGCGAAACATAACCTACTGGGGCTAAATCATATAATGCTTTATAGTTTGCAGCGGCTGATTCGGCGATATCTCTGGCCACTATTAGCTCTTTTTGCTGCATCTCTAATTCGATTTGATGCACCTGTAACTCATGTAGTAATCGATCAGCTGCAACCTCATCCGCTAGTGAGCAGCGCTCATTGCACTCATTGCAATCATTGCAATCATGTTTATGCTGACACTGCATAGAATCCTTACGCAATGAATTCAGGCTTTGAATAGTTGGCTTTATACCCTTGTTCATTGCGTGCACTTGGTCATGGCTATCTTCCTTTGCCTTTGGATATCACTTTGCTATTCCATCTTGCAAAGTTTCTCCAGATTATTTTGTACATCCACCAATAAATTCCTAAGCTCTGCTTCAGAGGAGTTATTCCCCCGCTTAAGTATTTCCCTTACATTATTTAAGGTTTTTAAGTTGTGCTTTTTATCGGTAATGTTTTTAGTCACACAAACAAACAGACCTTGTTGTTGTGAGTACATTGAACATTCAAACCATTGCTTAGTTTCTTTTACGTAATACTCAATTTTTTCTGGCTTGCCAGACATAGCGACGCGACCACAAGCAGCCATAAAGTCACTATTCGATTGGAGGATATTTGGAATGACTTCACTGCCATTTTTTCCAATTACGTCATGTAGTTCGGTTATGCCAACATAAGCGTTGTTTACTTCAAGATAGTTGAAGTCTACCGCTTTGTCATTGTTCAAAATGATTCTTTTATAGGCAACTGCATGGGAGGAATTTTCAAATAATAATCGGAATCGCGATTCCGATTGCGTCATGGCAATACTCGCCATTCTGTTTTCAGTATTGTCACTAAAGGTGATCACTACGCCATCGATGAGGTTTTCTTGGGTGCGATAAGGCATGATGCGCACGATATACCAGCGACCATCATGGGTTTGCACCTCTGTTTGCTGAAATATCAGGCTCCGCAGCACTTCGCAGGCATCATCAGCCAAGGCGGGATAAATTAACGAGCTAACTAAATCAGTGATCGGACGACCAACATCACTGGCAATGAGTTTGAAAATACTGCGTGTTTCAGTGGTATAACGGCGCACCTTAAGATCGCTATCTAAAAACAAGGTGGCAATATTGGTGCTATTAAGCAGGTTTTTCATGTCATCACTGGCTTCTGACAACTCATTAACTTTAGTGTTTAGCTCATGATTGACGGTTTGTAATTCCTCATTCATCGACTGCATTTCTTCTTTAGAGGTGGTCAGCTCCTCGTTAGTACTTTGCAGCTCTTCATTGGTGCTTTGTAATTCTTCATTAGTCGACTTGAGGTTTTCTTGTGCAAACTGCATCTCATTGGTGGTGATCCTTAAATCATCCCGAGCCTGTTGCAGGACTTGGTTTAAGGCAACTATTTCATCAGTATCAGTAGCGCTATCAACGCCATCAGCGCTACTGTGCGTGCTTAAAGCCGAAGTCTGCATTGATGATTCACTAAACAGCACCAATACCATGCCACACAGACTTGCAGGTTGCAGCAATGGTTGCACACTCACATCCACTTGCACTGTATTGCCATTAGTCCCCACACTAATATTTCTTAGTTCAGCCTTCTTCTTTTGGCGCACAGCCCGATTAAACACTTCACTTATGGGCGCAGTTAAACCTTCACGAGCCATTGCAAATAGATTGTGATTTACTTTACCGGCTGCGGGCTCTAAATAATTGCCAGTTTTACCATTGATATAGACGATATCCGCTTGCTCTGTGGTCAGCAACGCCGCTGGCACAAAGTGCTCTTGCAACAGCGATTGGGTCAAGTCTTCTAAGTTCAAATCATCAACTCCTTGGGTTTTAGCGGGCACCAGTTTTTCAAACATTTGCTCAGGTGAATAGCCACCTGAGGTTCTGCTTGGAAAGCTCATTAAATTAATCGGTTCAATTGTCTCGCATCGCTGATAAATACGCAGTTTTTCATGCACAGCACTAAACAGGACGTCGTCTTTACCTATGGTTTCAGAGGTGCCTAACACCAGCACCCCACCAGGATTTAAGCTGTAATGAAATAAGGGGATCAGCTTTTGCTGTAAATCCGCTTCTAAATAGATAAACAAGTTTCGACAACTGATTAAATCAAGCTTAGTAAATGGTGGATCGGTGACCAGATTTTGCTGGGCAAAAATAACCATTTCCCGTATTTCTTTACCGATGCGGTAACCTGCCTTATTGGCCACAAAATAATGATCTAATCGCGTTTGAGCAATATCATCTGCAATACTCGCCGGGTAGATCCCAGCTCGGGCTTTTTTAACCGCGTCATTATCAAGATCGGTGGCAAATATCTGCAACTCAAAATGCTGGGGATAACTCCCTTGCTTTAAGGCTTCTTGAAACACGATTGCCAATGTATAAGCCTCTTCACCGCTAGAGCAAGCAGGTACCCAAGCTCGCAAGGTGCCGCCTTCTGGGTGTTTAGCCAGCAATGCTGGAATAACCTCATCCTGAAGCTGCAGCCAAACCTGACTGTCACGGAAAAAGTGTGTCACACCAATGAGTAACTCGTTAAAAAGCAGTTCATTTTCTTGGGCATTACTGCGTAAATACTGAGCATAGTCAGCAATGCAGGTGAGCTTATGCAAAGCCATGCGCCGCTCAATACGTCTATAAATGGTGCTTTTTTTGTAACGGGAAAAATCATGCCCTGTATGGGATCGCAGCAAGGCGATGACTTTTTTAATGTCGTGGTGATCTTGTTCAGTATTTTCAACCTGAATAGGCATGTGGTTGAGGTAATTAACCACATTATCCATTAACACATCTGCGGGTGCTACAGCATCAACTAGTCCGGTATCAATGGCACTTTTAGGCATACTGGCAAATTTGGCCGTATCAGGGCGCTGTACAAACACTGCACCAAATTTTTCTTTGATAGCCCGTAACCCAAGCGTGCCGTCTGAGCCCATTCCCGACAGAATCACCGCAATGCTTTGAGCCTGTTTATCAGCCGCTAAAGACTTAAGAAAATAATCTATCGGTAAATGTAACCCATGGGGCTCAACACGAGGAAATAGCAGTAATGTCCCATTTAAAAGAGTTAGGTCATAAGCGGGCGGGATAACATATACATGATTGGGCTTAACCATCATGCGATCGCTAATTTGTAGCACCTTAAGCGGGGTTACACGCTGCAACAGCTCACACATAATGCCTTTATGGTGAGGGTCTAGATGCTGCACCACCACAAAAGCCATACCGCAATCAGCTTTAGCCTGGCTTAAAAACTGCTCAATGGCCTCAAGGCCGCCAGCAGAAGCACCAATACCAATAATAGGAAAGTCAGCCTTTGTCGCCGACGTTTTTACATCAGTTGTCAGCGGAGTCGGCGCGGTAGCAGCATTGGGCTTTTTCATTATTTGAAGTGATTTTATGTTAAAGAAGTCGAGTTTAGATAATGCGCCCCATGAGCAAGAAACTCAATAAACTTAGCCTCATTACTGATTAATAAGGGCTTTAATACATATATTGGTCGTAATTACAGACGATTCAATCATAGAGGTTAGCACTAAGCACCTCTATAACGGATGATTTAGCTATTGTATAGTGGCCATTAATATTCACCTTATCGCATTAGTTATTATTAAATAAAGTGCCACCCATTGTTAATGTTTGAAAGTCATGATAACAATAGCCTTCATCATTAACGATTAGCAGGTTGCTGCACCTGTGTTTTTCGGCCGCGAAAGTGCTTAACCCAATACACTAATAAACTAGGGCCAATGTACATAGTTAAACCATATACCCCTGCGGCAATAGCATACTCAGGTTCATGCAAAAAACTGATCGCAATTAATATTGCCAAAGCCGCATTTTGCATACCAACTTCAATGCCTAACGTTAGTCCATCAATAATGGATAATGAGCACAACCTAGCCAGTAATAGCCCCATCATTACCGATAATATATTCAGTGAAATACTCGCCAGAAAGACTTGTTCAAATGATTCGAGTAACAACTCACGCTCTTTGATTATCAGGGCAATAATCATAGTGAGCATAAAAAACAGTGAAAACCGCCTAAAATACACTGCCACTTTTTGTGCCCAAGATGCGTAATGGTGCCGAATCACTATGCCTATCAATACAGGCAGTAAAGTAATCAGCACCAGCCCTAAGGCCGCTGCCAAAATTGAAAACTCTGTCGCTTGATCACCTACAAATAACAGCACCGAGTAACCAATAATAAACGGCGTGGTAAACACACAAATTAATGTGGATAACGCCGTTAAACTGACTGATAGTGCTAGATTTGCTTTAGCTAAATGACTAAAGACATTAGACATAGTGCCGCCGGGACAAGCTGCAAGGATCATCAAACCTACCGCCAATGCAGCATTAAGGTCTAACGCGATACAAATACCTAGCGCCAACAAAGGCAGCAGAATCACTTGCCCAAGCAAACCCACTATAATGGGTTTAGGTGTGCGCCATAAGCGCGTAAAATCTTGCTGAGTTAAACTCAACCCCATACCAAGCATAATAAAGGCCAATGCCAGCGGTAATAACACCTCAGTAAAAATTGACGCTTCCATACATCCCCCCCTGATGTCCATTGATGTTATTTATCCCTGCAGGTACTTTCTACTGGCACTTTTTGCTGACGCCTATAATCACTGTTTGCTCTCGCTTTAATCAAGAAAACGACTATCTTGAGCAAGCACTTGTTGGAACAAGGGCTGAAAGTTACCCCATGTCACCAAGTCAGAACCATTAAACTGACGGGTTTTAGTGGCAATTTCATCGCTAATAAGCTGCATATTGCCCGCTGCTTGTGCCAATAATTGACTATGGCAACAACTGTCCATCATCACAAAGTTAGCCACCGCAGCATCTACTGATTTAGCCACGGTTAACAGCCCATGGTTTTGTAAAATAACTGCGGTATTATCAGCTAATGATTCAGCAATCATATCGCCTTCACTTAATTCAGCGACAACTCCTGTGAACGCATTAAACACACTGTGATTTTGATAAAACATACAAGCATCTTGGGAAATTGGCGCTAATAACTCACCCGAGGCAGAAAAAGCGCGACCATAAGTGGTATGCGCATGAGCAATGGCATTCACATCCGGTCTGGCATGATGGATCCTAGAATGAATGGCAAAAGCGGCATTATTAATGGCAGAGTTCCCCTCAATAATATTACCCTGGTGATCAACCCTAACTAAGTCAGAGACTGTAATGTGGCCGAAATACATCCCAACAGGATTGACCCAAAAAGTCTCCGGTTCAATGCAGTCACGCAAGGTAATATGCCCTGCTAATCCTTCATCAAATCCTTTAAGGGCAAACGCCCTAAAACCTGCCGCTAAGCGCTGCTTTTCATATTCACGTTGCTGTAGTGGATCGCTAAATGTCGCTGGCATTGGCAGCTTATATTTCTCACTACCTATGGTCATGCGCTTCGCTTGTTCCATCATATGACTATTCATTAACTGTTCCTTTTTTAACTCATGTTAATCTAATGTAAATAGTCGTAAGATAAATAAAAGTGATATAAATTTATGGCGAAATATTAATATGATGCATAGTAAGATTGATTTAAATTTGTTCTTAGTGCTCAAAGCTGTCTATCAAGAAGGCAGTATTACCGCCGCTGCGACTAAACTGCATCTTACCCAGCCAGCTGTTAGCCACGCACTAGCACGATTACGAGACAAATTTAACGACCCATTGTTTATCCGCCACGGCAGAAAAATGGTGCCTTCATCCGTTTGCCAGAACATTATTCCCCAAGTGATTGACGGATTAGCAGTGTTAGAGCAAACACTGTCAGACAATACAGCCTTTGATGTCAGTCAACATCAGCGGGAGATTAAGTTTGGTTTTCGCGATATTTTAGAATCGATATTTTTCCCAGTATTGGTCACTGACTTACTGACAAATACCCCTAATATCACAGTAAATAGCCGTCAAGTTACACAGGTTGAAATGGAGCCCGCGTTAATGCATCAAGACTTAGATATTGTCATTGATGTATTAATGCCAACCCATGACGATATTCGCCACACACTAGTGTGTAATGAGCGGTTTTCGTTAATATGCCGCCAAGGTCATCCGATATTGCAAGACTTAACCTTAGCCAACTATGTTAATTTCCCCCACGCCTTGGTCACCTTAAAAGATTCCAAAGTTGACCTCGTGGATATGGCGTTAGCGATGCACGGGCTTGCGAGAAAAATAGCCTTGCGATGTGAGCATTATTTTGCCGCCACCAGCGTGATCAGTCGCAGCGATATGTTACTGACTATGCCAAATGCTTACGCCAGTCTACTCAAAGATAAAATGCCCGTGAGTGTGGTAGAGCTGCCCTTTGAAGTACCCGATTTACCTGTCTATATGTATTGGCATAAACAAGCGGAGCAAGACCCATTTAATGGTTGGATGCGAGATAAACTGTTAAAAATCGCAAAGGAAGAGTTAGACTTAAGAGTTGAGCACAAGCAGCCATAAAAGAACCCGTAACTCACGCACTCCTTATTCTCCAAAAGGGGGCTTTGTGATGTAATAACACGCTGACTTACAATCACTATAGCGCCTATTTTATTATCGTCTAGACACTCAATACTCTATTACAGCCAATGACTAACGCCTCAAATATTGAGTCATAACCAATAACAAGCCAATGAAAAGCCAACCAACATAACGGCCATGTTATTTTGATCCATATGCTAATAAATGAATCGATAATTGAGCTCTTTCATGGTTTAGACATTAAATAATTATCATCATAATTCACTTTATTGCATGAGTTATGACAAAGCAGTCTATTTAAAACAACGGTTGACGATAGACAGCAACAAGCGGGTTCACCATAATCGCCCTAAAAATAGCAGATGCACTTAAACACTTGAAAATAATGTCATTTGTTTAATTTCTGTTTTGAATTTGTTATCAAATGTAGTGGGTTGGTCTAGTGGAAATAAATAAAAATCAAGCGGTGATGGCCGTTGCCATTTTGCTATTAACCTTAGTGGTTGGTGCGACTCAATTAGCCAATGACGGGCTGTTTTTACGCTTGTTATTAGGCCTTAGTTTAGGCTTTGCGTTAGCCAAAGGCGCCATCGGTTTTGCAGGCAGTATTAACCGCGCTTACCGCCGCGGCTCTACTCAATTATTGCAAACCCTGATGTTCATGTTTGTGATCACTGCCATCATCAATGCCGGTTTATTGCTTAACGCTGATAGCCAGCACTATGATTTATGGATTAACCCCATTAATGCAGGGCTATTGATTGGCGGCATCATGTTTGGTGCAGGGATGAGCTTATCCAGCTGCTGCGCAACGGGGATGATGGTGGAGTTTGTCAGTGATGTGCCAAGAGCGGCAATTACCTTAGTGTTTTTTGGCGCGGGAGTCTTTTTTGGCTTTCCATTACAAAGCAGCCAAAGCTGGATAACGGATAGCTGGTTTTCATCAGCAAGCTATCAAGGTAAAGGGGTATTTTTACCCGACTTGTTTGCTGGCACGCCGCTAAATGGTTACTTCATATCAATTTTAGTGACCATAGTTTTAGCGTTAACCGTGGTGATTATTGCCAAAAAATATGAAAACTATCGCCGCCGTAAAGGCTCATACTTAGGTGTCGCCGGTGAAATTGAGCGTCAACAGCTTCAATCCCAAAGCGTTAACCGTGATGCAGACACACAGTTCACGTTATTTAGCCGTAAAACATATCAAAACTGGCTTGCCAGCCTGTGGCAAATGCGCACCACAGCATTAGTTATTGCCGTTATTTTTGGCATCATGATGGCAAGTACTGGCTCAGGCTGGGGCGCATCGACCCCCTTTGGTATTTGGTTTGCTAAAGGTTTGATGTTGTTTGGGGTTGAAATGAACACCATTACCGAAATAAGCCAACGACCAGAAGCCATGTTCAGTACGCCTTTTTTTGAACACGGGGTATCAGTACAAAACTTGGCGATTTTCTTAGGCACGCTCATCGCGGTGTTATTTATGGGTAAATTTAAATTCTCATTTGCCATAAACCACTCAACAAAACAGCTGGCATTGTTTGCTTTAGGTGGACTGTTAATGGGCTTTGGTACACGCTTTGCTAACGGCTGTAATGTCGGCGCCTTGTTCACCCCCATTGCTAATTTCTCATTATCTGGCTGGGTGTATTTACTGGTACTTGTCATCGGCGCCATTATAGGCAACCGTTTCCAACAAGCGGTAATGAAATAAAATAGAATAAAAAAACAGATTTGATACGCTAAAAAGCAACAAGCCCGCTTATGTTTCGATAAGCGGGCTTTTTACTATTTTTACGAGAGTTAGCCGATAAACAAATTATCAGGTGTCGATGCGGTTGAGGACGCTGGTGGTAGGCCCACAAATATTCCCTACACTTTTTTGGCAGTCAGATGTACTTGTGGCGACGAGCAAAGGTATCTGCACATTAGATCACTCATTCACATCCCTGTGACCGTGACATTGGTAAGTCTATTTACAGTACCTGCCGCAAGCAATAAACACCAATGACGCTTTGATACTCAATAAACCAACCAAATACCAAACCAGCCCAATGAGCCCACTATCGATATTTGACCAACTTGTTAACCGACAAGCTTGAACCTTTAGCTGGTATACAATACCCTCCCCTTAAAATCGCGATTATGTGAGCAATAATGAAAAAAGTATTAGTCATTGGCTATGTATGGCCAGAGCCGAATTCATCGGCGGCGGGCACACACATGATGTCATTATTGAGGCTTTACAAGCAGCAAGGTTGGACTGTTGAGTTCGCTACTCCAGCTCAGCCATCGGATCATATGATTGATTTGAGTCTTGAAGGGATCTCCAGCAAGAATATCGCCCTTAATTGTGACAGTTTCGATGTCTATATCTCACAATATCAGCCTGATATCGTCATGTTTGACCGCTTTATGATGGAGGAGCAGTTTGGCTGGCGCGTCGATAAAAACTGTCCTGACGCACTGAAAATTCTCGATACTGAAGACCTGCAATGTTTGCGTAATGCCCGTCATCAAGCAGTTAAAAGTGAGCGCACACTCACACAAGCTGATCTGTTCAGTGACATCGCTAAGCGCGAAATTGCTGCTATTCTTCGCTGTGATATTTCACTCATCATCTCTAGTTTTGAGATGGCGCTATTACAAAGCCAGTTTAAAATCGATTCAAGCTTACTGCACCATTTGCCGTTTATGGTCGACCTTGATAAGTGCCCCACACAAACAAAAGCCTTCGCTGACCGCCAGCACTTTATGACCATAGGCAACTTCCGCCATGCGCCAAACTGGGATGCGGTGTTATACCTGCAAAAAATCTGGCCGTTAATTCGCAAGCAACTGCCACAGGCAGAGCTGCATATTTATGGGTCTTATCCACCACCAAAAGCCACGGCGCTGAATAACCCCAAAACGGGCTTGTTAATCAAGGGGTGGGCTGAAGATGCCTATGCCGTCATGGAGCAATCCAGAGTTTGCTTAGCGCCAATACGATTTGGCGCCGGGATTAAAGGCAAATTACTTGATGCCATGATCATGCAAACCCCAAGTGTCACCACATCGGTTGGCAGTGAAGGCATGGTACAAGATGAACCATGGCCGGGAGTCATCAATGACGATATGGCAGCCTTTGCCCAGGCAGCGGTGGATTTGTATCGTGATGAATCACGTTGGCTTGAAGCGCAAAGCCACGCCACCAGCCTGTTATCGGCGCGATATGATAGCCAAACTCTGGGACGAAAATGGATGAAAAAGTTAACTCAAACGCTTAAAAATATTGACCAGCATAGACTCAATAATTTCACCGGCGCCATGATAAAGCACCACACCATGGCGAGCACAAAATATATGTCCCAATGGATAGCGGCTAAAAATGCTAAATGATATCAGTGCTAACACTCTTGAAATGCACTCTTAAAATGCGCTCTTGAAATACACTGGGCTCTGCAGGCTATTCTGCAGAGTTCACTTTCAGTTTTAAATCGACAGTTTCGAAAGAACAAACCCCTAAAGGTCTAAATCTCTATAGCCTTAACCCTCTACAGCCCTAGATCTGTCAATCTAGGATGGTCACCGGGTCTGCGCCCTAGCGACCAGTGAAAGCAGTTAGGAGTATTATTCACTGGTAATCAGAGTCTTCTTTGTTGCTCTATTGATCTGTCAGCTGGAAGCTATAGGGGATCTTGTGTGTCACAGGTTGTGACCCACTTTGTTATTGTGGCTTAATGAATCAGTCGCACAGTTTGTCGCACAGGCAGAAACATAAAAGGCCTCACATTGCTGTGAGGCCTTCTAATAGAATGGTTGAGCTGGCCGATAAGCCGGGTCCTGTCTTGGACAGTTATTCATCTAGGCCTGCAATCGCTCACAGGCTCAAGCGACCTACCCGGTCCCAACGCGAGCAGCGCCATACGGGACCCTATTTGGTCTTGCTTCGGATAGAGTTTACCTTGCTACGAACTATTACTAGCCGCACGGTGCGCTCTTACCGCACCCTTTCACCCTTACCAACCGAAGTTGGCGGTCTCCTCTCTGCTGCACTTGTCGTCGGTTTACACCGCCCAGGCGTTACCTGGTATCCTGCTCTTTGAAGCCCGGACTTTCCTCCCCGTTCTTGCGAACGCAGCAACTGTCTGGCCAACTCGGCGCGGATTATAGCCTAAGCCACTGCAACACACCAACTAAAATATGGCTTTATGGCAAACCATATGAAGCTGAGGTAAACAGGTTGAGCTAACTACTCAGCTCAACCTATTCTCTATAGACCGATTTCTAAACCGTATTTGTAAAGCGCATTCTTTTTAAGGCCGTAGATTTCGCCAGCCAATGCCGAGGCTTTTTTAAGTGGCAGTTCTTTACATAGCAATTTTAAAGTATTGATCACCACTGTGGGTATTTCTGAATCACTGTCACTGCGGTGACCATGGATCATTAATACGATTTCGCCTTTTTGCTGATTTAAGTCATCTTTAACTTGCTGCAGTACAGCGCCTGCTGCGCCAGATAAAAAGGTCTCAAAGGTTTTAGTCACTTCACGGGCCATGACAATTTCACGGTCTTCGCCTAATGCCGCCACAATTGACTCTAAACTGTGCACTATGCGATGTGGTGATTCATAGAAGATTAAGGTTCTTGAGTCTTCTTTAAGTGCTGATAATTTGTCTAAACGGCCTTTTTCTTTTGAAGGTAAAAAGCCTTCAAATGAAAAACGATCTGAAGGTAATCCTGATGCACTTAAGGCGGTAATTGCTGCGCAAGGGCCCGGCAACGGAATAACATTGTAACCTGCTTCACGCACCTGTTTGACCAAGTGGTAGCCAGGATCTGAAATGAGCGGCGTGCCCGCATCAGAAATAAGTGCCACAGCTTCACCATTACTCAGCTTTTGAATAATCCACTGGGCTCTGTCACGTTCATTATGATCATGCAACGCCGTCTTACGGGTTTCAATGCCAAAATGACTGAGCAATTTACCACTATGACGCGTGTCTTCACAGGCAATAAGTTTAACGTTATTAAGCACCTCGATTGCACGGCTGCTGATGTCTCCTAAATTGCCTATAGGAGTGGGAACGATATAAAGTGCGACCGATAGGTCCATAACTACCTCTGTATTGACTATCATCAAGACTTTCGCCAAGTGAAAGAGCAGGTTAAACTAGAGTCAGCATCTTACCAGAGTGAAGCCCTGTGTTAAAAAGACTGAATACAACTAAATTTGTTTTCGCCGCCATTTTATCAGCCGTGTTATTTGGTTGTGCGACTCAACCTACTGAAAATAAACAGGCTATTGATAGCTCAATGGCATCCGTTGAACAAACGGCTAATGTTTATTTATCTGCAGCAGGCAATGCTAAACAGCCGCAAATTCGCGACCGCTATTTGCTACTTGCCGCACATGCTTATATCAATGATGGCAATTTTGTTGCCGCAAACAAGCTTTTGACCTCGATGAAAGCTGATTTGCAAAGTGATTCAAGCATTCAGGCTGAGTATATTTACCTTTCTGCGCGGGTGGCTGAAAACACCAGCTCAGATGCCGATGCATTAGCAATTTTACGCTATCCTAGCCAATGGAAATTACCCCAGTGGCAAAGAGTCACTTATCATCAATATAAAGCCCGCTTATTTAATCAAACTAAGCAGCCTATTGATGAGCTTAGACAATTAAGTTTACTCAGTTTATATCTTCCGCAGCAGCAAGCCTTTGAAGTGAATGACACTATTTGGCGTACGCTACAGCCACTGCATGAAGAAACCATTAAAAGCTTTATGAGTGACAACAGCAATCCCACTTTTTCAGGCTGGTTACAGTTAGCCTATATTGCCAAACATTATGCGGTTGACCCATCACAGCTAGTTCGCTACTTAGGCGAATGGCAACAAACCAATCCTAATCACCCAGGTGCGAGCAAGCTACCTTCTGATTTAGAGCAAGCCTTAAATGCCAAGCCGTTTAAACCGCAAAATATTGCGGTGCTATTACCGCTTACGGGCAGCCGCGCTGATGTTGCTGAGCCTATTAGACAAGGTCTGTTAGCCAGCTATATGGCCGCAATTGAAGACAATGTGGAGCTTAATTTTTTTGACACCAACCTTGGGGTTGAGCAGGCCTATCAAGCTGCTATTGCTGCAGGTGCTGAATTTGTGATTGGGCCGCTATTGCCTTCAGCAGTTGAAGAGCTGCAAGCCCTCAATGAGCAAGGCTTACTCACTGTGCCGCAGCTGTATTTAAATCAAACCGACAGCTTTACCCCAAAAAATGATCAGTTTTACTTTTCGTTATCGCCAGCACAAGAAGCCAGTGATGCCGCGCAAAAACTGTATGAAGATGGCATCACGCTACCGTTATTGTTAGTCAGTAATGACTCAACGGGTAAACGTATGGCAGAAAGCTTTAATAAAAAGTGGCTTGAGCTCACTGAAGACAATGCTGAAGTCCACTTTTATGATCGCGGCGATCAGATGAAGCTAACAGTACAAGAAGCCTTAGGTGTTAAAGACAGCCAAGCGCGAATTGCTAGAATAAAAGAGCTGATTGGCAACAATATTGAAGCTGATTTTCGCTCACGTCGTGATATTGATGCTATTTACATGATCTCAGCCGCAAAAGATTTAGTGCTATTAAAGCCCTTTTTAGACGTCAATTTTAGTGTGTTTGCCGATCCGGTTGCCCTGTATACCACCAGCCGCAGCCGTTTAAGTGGCAGCTCGACTCAATCGGCTCAAGAGCTTAACAACCTGATGATCAGTGATATCCCTTGGTTAATGGGCACGAATACTGAAACCACCATGGTCAAAAAACTCTGGAGCAATTGGAATAACAGCCAGAAGCGTTTATACATCATGGGTTATGACGCCCTTGATTTAGTCAATCGTTTAGCGCAAATGCGCGCCTTTCCTGGCTACCAGTTCAATGGCCGTAGTGGCGCATTATCGGTGGATGAAAATGGCGTCATTGAGCGTAAACTCAGTTGGGGTAAATACCAACGAGGCCAGCTGCGCCCATTATGATGTCGTCAACTGTGGGTCAAGGCCAACAGGCTGAATTAACCGCGCGCACTTACCTTGAACAGCAAGGCCTTAAGTTTGTGGCTCAAAATCAGCGTTACCGCTTTGGTGAAATTGATTTAATCATGCGCGACCAACAAACTTGGGTCTTTGTTGAAGTAAAATTTCGCTCATCAACCCAATTTGGCGGCGCACTCACCGCCCTGTCTGCAGCACAGATTTCTCGCATCAGAAAAGCAGCCCAACAGTATATACAAACCCATAAAATCAATGCCCCATGCCGTTTTGATATGGTTGCCATTAACACAACCGACATTCAATGGCTTCAGGGGTGTTTTTAAACAGCCATTTTTAGCTATAATGCTGCTCAATTGAAGAAATAAAGCATGCTAGCAACACTTTACCTTGTAAGGATTTAACCCATGTTAGAACGTATTAAAGATAGCTTTACAGAGTCAATTCAAACCAAGATTGATGCTGCTGAAGCATTACCAGAGTCGATTGAGAAAGCGGCTGAAATGATGGTGCAATGTCTTTTAAGTGGTAACAAGATCCTAGCCTGTGGTAATGGTGGCAGTGCAGGTGACGCGCAGCATTTCTCAGCTGAGTTATTAAACCGCTATGAAATTGAGCGTCCACCGCTACCTGCTATCGCGTTAAGTTGTGACACTTCAACCATTACAGCTATTGCTAACGATTACAGCTATGACGAAATTTACTCAAAGCAAATCATGGCACTGGGTCAACCAGGTGATATTTTATTAGCAATTTCGACCAGCGGTAACTCAGGTAACATCATTAAAGCCATGGAAGCTGCATTAAGCCGTGACATGACTATTGTGGCATTAACCGGTAAAGACGGCGGCGCTATGGCGGGCTTGATGAGCGCTGGCGATGTTGAAGTACGAGTTCCATCCAATGTCACTGCGCGTATTCAAGAAGTTCACTTATTAGCAATTCACTGCTTATGTGACAATATTGACCGCACTCTGTTCCCACAGGACGAGCAAGCATGATAAAAACGGCTCTTGTCATAGCAATACTTTTCCTTCTTCAAGGCTGCGCTGGCGTGGTGATGGTTGGTGCTGTTGGCGGGGCCAAAATGGTCAATGATGAGCGTAGTATGTCGACACAAATCAGTGATACCAATGCCGACTTTGAAATTACCAGCGCACTGTCTAAGCATGAAGATATTCATAACCAGACCAATATTACCGGTGTGGTGTTAAACAGTAATGTATTGATGATTGGTCAATCTCCTAACTCAATGTTGCGGGATAAAGCCATTAAAACGGTACAAGAGCTGGAAATTGGCGGCAAATTACATAATCAAATTCGCATTGGTAACCCTACCTCATTTACCACTCGCAGCAACGACACTTGGGTAACAACCAAGGTTAAAACGCGGATGCTAAATGAGAAGTCTTTGGATGTGACCCGAGTTAAAGTGATCACGGAAAACGGCGAGGTATTTTTACTGGGGTTAATCGATCGCGAACAAGCGGATATTGCGGTTGATATCGCCCGCAATACTTCTGGTGTACGTAAGGTAATCAAAGTATTTGAGTACGTCGATAAAGATGACTAGCTCAATAACTCATCATTAGACTGCCAATAAAAAGAGTTTGTATAGACTATTTTTATTGGCTGTTGCTAATGAGTAACCTTCTATTATTGCGTTTCGACCAACCTATTAGCCAATACTTTACGCTTGGCTATCAAGACTTTTCCACATATTGAAACGAGTGTTGTCGGCAGCACAATCAACCCAGCTCCCAGCCAACCGAGCCCATCTAACCATTCCCCAAACCATACCCATCCAAACATGACACAAAATAGTAATCCTGAGTATTCAGCCACGGCGATTTCAAACCATTAGCCTTTATTGGCAGCTCACAAAAAGCCAGCTTGATGCTGGCTTTTTTTGTCTTAAAAAAACAGATACTACACAATCATACCGATTTTCTCGTAGACCTTTTTGATCGTCACTTCTGCACGAGCTTGTGCCTTTTCAGCACCGGTTTTAAATACGGCATTAAGATAATCTTCATCGGCTCTAATCTCACGGTAGCGCTCTTGCAGCGGCTCAAGCATAGCGACAACTGCTTCACCGGTAGCGACTTTTAAGTGACCGTACATTTTGCCTTCAAAGTCTTTTTCAATTGACTCGATTGACTGACCATTACAACCTGACATCAGGCTTAATAAGTTTGAAACGCCTGGTTTTTCTTCAACGTCAAAACGCACCACTGGTGGCTCTTGGCTATCGGTCATGGCTTTTTTCACTTTCTTCATAATCGCTTTAGGATCATCAAGTAAACCAATAACGTTGTTACGGTTTTCATCCGACTTAGACATTTTCTTAGTCGGCTCTTGCAGTGACATGACTTTTGCGCCCGTTGGCGGAATAAACGGCTCTGGCACGACAAACGTATCACCATAGGCATTATTAAAGCGCGTCGCGATATCACGGGTTAGCTCTAAGTGCTGCTTTTGATCTTGACCAACAGGTACTTCGTTAGCTTGATATAGCAAGATATCTGCAGCCATTAATACAGGGTAATCAAACAAGCCAACATTGATGTTGTTTGCATGCTTTTGCGACTTATCTTTAAACTGGGTCATACGGCTTAGCTCACCCATTTGGGTGTAACAGTTTAACGCCCAGCTCAGCTGTGTATGCTGCGGAACTTGAGATTGTAAAAATACCGTGCTTTTTTCAGGGTCGATACCGCATGCAAGGTAAATAGCTAAGGTATCTAAACAGGCTTCACGTAGTTTCGCAGGGTCTTGTCTTACAGTAATTGCATGTAAATCAACTACGCAATAAATACAGTCGTGGCTATCTTGCATGTTAACCCATTGACGAAGTGCGCCCATGTAGTTACCAATACTCAGCTCACCTGATGGTTGAGCACCACTAAACACGATAGGTTTTGCAGTCATTCGTTTATTGCTCCATTGATGTTGCATTCATTTCAGCGGATAAATTCAGTAGCGCTAAAATTTCATTAAATTGTTCACATACTGCCGTTGGGCTGCTCAGGGCGATATCTTCACCGTAGTTGTAGCCATAGGTCAAGCCAATTGAGCTTAGACCGGCAGATTTCGCAGCGAGTATGTCATTCTTTGAGTCACCTACCATAAGCAGTTGTGCTGGCTCAAGTTGCCATTGCTGCAAAATATGCGTTAATGGCAATGGGTCGGGTTTCATTTTTTCTAACGAGTCGCCACCAAGTACAAGATCAAAAAACGCACTTATACCAAAAGACTCAAGTAACGGTGTGGTAAATTTGTACGGTTTGTTAGTCACAATTGCCATGTTATAGCCAGCAGCTTTTATCTGCTTCAAGGTGCTTAACACGTTAGGGTACAAGCTACTGTGTTTTTCTAAATGAAGCCCATAGTGGTGCATAAACCTTGGCATAACTTGCTCTAATTGAGCGTCAATAGCCTGCGTATCAGTCACTTGTGGTTGAGCAAACATTAAAGCGCGGCGCATTAACATATTGGCACCATTGCCAACCCAGCTTCTAACTTGCGCTTCTTGTGCGTTAGGTAATGATAACTCTGTTAGTGTTGCATTAGTTGCCGCAGCTAAATCAGGAACGCTATCAATAAGTGTTCCATCTAAATCAAAAGCGATGGCTTTAATATTAGAAAATACTGTCATAATTAGCCTTCAACTTTTGCTAGTTCATCACGCATTTGATCAACAACTACTTTGTAATCAGGTTGATTGAAAATAGCAGAGCCTGCGACAAACATATCGGCGCCTGCAGCGGCGATTTCAGCAATATTATCTACTTTTACCCCACCGTCGACTTCTAAACGGATGTCATAACCGCTGGCATCAATAATGTCACGCACTTGCTTAAGCTTAGCCAGTGTCGATGGGATAAATGACTGGCCACCAAAACCTGGGTTTACTGACATTAATAAAATCACATCCAATTTGTCCATCACATGGTCAAGGTAATGTAATGGTGTACCAGGATTAAACACTAAGCCTGCCTTACAGCCTGATTCTTTAATCAGCTGTAGGCTGCGATCAAGATGTTCTGTGGCTTCTGGGTGGAAAGTTATAATTGATGCGCCTGCTTTAGCAAAATCAGGAATTAGACTATCAACAGGCTTAACCATTAAATGTACATCAATATCAGCAGTAATGCCGTAGTCCCGCAACGCTTTGCATACCATAGGGCCAATGGTTAAATTAGGCACATAATGATTATCCATAACATCGAAATGAACAACGTCAGCACCGGCATCTAAAACGGCTTTAACATCATCACCTAAACGGGCGAAATCGGCAGATAAAATAGATGGGGCAATCAAAAATGGACGCATAGTCTTCTCGAGGCGGTTATAAGTGACAGTATTTTACCCTTTGCAGAGAAATCGCTCTAGTCTCAATCGCTAATAAAACTTTTTCAACAGCAAGAAATGTAAATTTTAGTGCTATGTCGATATTAAGTTGATCTAGATCACACATGATGACTGTTCAATATCTAAACAAACTTGCTATAATGCGACACATGTCACTGTGTATTGTGAACAATCTTCTGCTAGGCAGCGTATGTGCCAATGTAGATAGATGATTAATCCCTTTTGAATAATTTCTGAAAGTATAAGACAAGGATAGCCCTTATGATGTGCCGTCAGCTAAAAATGAGTACTAAGCAAACAGGTAAAGTAACATTAAAACCTGCTGTTAGCTTATTTTCGACTAGCGCATTAATGCTTGTTGCCTACTTTTTCATGTCAGAAAGCGAGCCCGCCTTGCAAGCTCAGCAATGTGATTGCTCTGACAATGTTGCCTATAACGCGAGTTTACCCAGTAGCCATCCGACTAACCGCTGTGCAGTTGATTCAGATAATGTCAGTTGGGGAAGTTGGGTAACAGGCAATAGCCGCTCAAGTCAGTTTCACTTTTTAGATTTATTGGAGTTACTGCATAGTAATGACCACAATAGACCAATAAGTGATATGCCAACGAATAACCCTAACGCACTTTAATGTCTATTTGGCAGGTATTTACCAGTACTATCGCCGCATTTTTTGGGGTGCAAACGGAAGATAATCGCCAACGTGATTTTAAGCAAAGTCGATCACCCTTACCCTTCATCTTTATGGGCATTGCACTGGCAGTGCTGATGGTTTTATCGCTAATATTGATTGTTAAGCAGGTACTGAGCTAAGCCACTATTTATCAGCTAAGCCTTTGCTTAACTCAAGATTTAATCAATAACTTCTTGATAATGATGATCATATAACGCCATCACTTCAGCTACTTTCTTACGTGAATTACCCTTTTGACTAATATTGCGCTGTACGTCTATCGAGGCCATTTTTGCGCCGCGATATAGCTCTCGAGTCAGTGGAATATCATGATTACTGATCAGTACCGGGATATCACGCGCAAGTGCAGTGTGGCGAGACTTTCTCGCTAATAGCGCTTGGTCGTCAAGACTAAAACCTGGGCCGGCATAGGTCGTAAAACTTGCTGTAGTTGATAGCGGAGCATAAGGAGGATCACAATAAATGACATCACCTGCTTTTGACATATCAAATGCTTGCTCGTAACCCACACACTCAAAAATCGCTTTTTGAGCTTTTTCAGAAAAATAACGCAGTTCTTTTTCAGGAAAATAAGGTTTTTTGTAAGAACCAAACGGGACATTAAAGCCGCCTTTACGGTTATAACGGCATAAACCATTAAAACCATGACGATTCATATATAAGAAATAAACGGAGCGTAAAAACGGATCTTGAGTTTGGTTAAACTCTTCACGCACTCGGTAATACTGCTCTTTCACGTTCATCTCTGGAACAAACATGGCCTTTGCTGCTGCAATGTATTTCTCAGGCTGACTTTTAACAATATTATAGAGATTAATTAGATCATGATTAATATCGCATAGCAGATATGAGTCGTAGTCAGTATTGAGAAACACTGATCCTGCACCGACAAAAGGCTCAACTAGCCTTTCACCTTGAGGTAAATGTTTTGCTAGCTCATCAACGAGTTTAAATTTTCCACCCGCCCATTTAAGAAAGGCTCTATGCTTTTTAGTCATGAATACCATTTACTAGCAAAATTAAAGCAGATGATTGTACTCTTTTTATTGAGAATAATCATTGCTGATTTAAGGGCTTTAACTAATTAATTTGAACTAAGTTGATAACCTTGAAGATCGCTGAATTTTCGAACCCAAGGGGCACTTAAACCGAGTTCGGTTTGTAATTTAAGCGCTTTATCTTGTGCTTGGCTGGCGTTATTAAACTGCCCAAATAAGACAACATGACGTTTATTATAATTAGCACGAATTACAGCTGTTTCATTATCTAATTTTAACAAGATACTGTTAAGTGATTTGGGTTCGATAACGCTCGCCAGTTGTAATGTGTAACCCGCTCGATATTGCAGCTCGGCTAACGCTTCATTGGCTGTGGCAATATCGTCAGTATTGCTCAGCGCTGCACTGTTGTCAGTAAGCTGTAGCTTATCTGTTTCAATAATGACCAATGTCTCATCAACTTCAGCGGTATCAATATCTTCATTTACCACTAACTCAGCTGCTATTAATTCACCAGCCACTAATTCAACAGCCACAGTATGAACGCTCTGGTAATCCTGTTGAGTGTTTGCTGCTTCGATTTCAACTGCGCCACTTTTTGTAGTGCTGGTTAATATTTGCTGCTCAGTAAGCAGCTGTAAAACAAGATCGCTTGGCTCATTAGCCGCTATTAAAGATTGCTGAGATGGCAAATGTAATTGAAGCCAAGGCAATAATAAGCTTTGGCCATAATGATGGTTTGCCCATTGCGCTGGAGATTCTGGCGCTTGGTAAGCCATAAAGTTAACTTGGTTTGCTTCAATAGATTCTGCTGCGGGTTCATTATAAAAAAAAACGACAATCGCTAAGGTTAAGCACAGCAGCAAGCTGATCACCCCTAAGGGAAAATATTTTGGCCAGCGTTTTGGCTCTTCAACCTTATCCTCAAGCGCAAGCTTAAGTAACTCAATCACTTCGGTAGGAGTACCCATTTGTTTTTCAATTTGTGATTGAATGATTTCGCGAGGTATAAATGGCGTTTTATTGCTTCTAACTAATAAAGTGCGATATAGGCCTTCACGTTCAGCTAAGGATAATGGCTCTACCTCGACATGAAGCAATAAATCCTTCATGGTTTTAGTTAATTCATTAAACTCTGCAAATGATTCAGTGGTGACCGTAAAAGTCAGTGATACCGGTTTATCCGCACAACGGATTTGAGTCAGCACTATACATTCTGCCCATAATTCTTTAGGCAGCAAATGTGCATCATCAATAATGATATGCAGCGGTTTTGTTAAGCTAGATTGGATGCGAATTAAGGTATCTGATAGCGGTAAGGTATCATCAAAAATTGGTGATGAAATCAGTTGGATCAGTATTTTACGCCGAATTTCAGCGCTATCAGCGTGCATTGGGCAGATAACCAACGCAGAGTTATAGTTATCAAGCTCGCTCGCCAATGCTGTAACTAAGGTGGTTTTACCTGAACCTTTAGCGCCGCAGACTAATACTAGCTGCTCACTATAGCTGGCAATATGTTGTAGCCGCTGAACTAAAGCTTCTTGGGAAGGTAATAAAAGCGTTTGTTGAATGTCCACAGCTCCACCATTAGACAAAAAAGCTTAAACTTGGCTAATGACGTCAGCTAATAAAGACTCTTCAACATCAGAGAATACATCAGCAGAGCCTATTGAGGTGGGTAAAACCAATCGAATTTGACCCGCGAGAACTTTTTTATCTCGCTGCATATGCTTAATAAAGTCAGCAAAGTTCATTGAATCAGGAGAGCTTATCGGTAAATCAAACGCCAACATCAAACGAATAATTCTATCGACATCTTTTTGCTCGATTAGACCTAACTTTTGCGATGTTACCGCCGCCATAATGGTTCCGGTAGCAACAGCTTCACCATGTAACCATACACCGTAGCCCATTTCAGCTTCGATAGCATGACCAAATGTATGGCCTAAATTTAGCAGTGCCCGTACACCACGCTCTGTTTCATCTTGGGTAACGACATCAGCTTTTATCTGGCAGCATTTAGCAATCGCGTAGCTTAATGCTTCGGTATTTAATGCTTTTAATGGAGCAACATTTTGCTCTAACCAGCTAAAAAAATCGCTATCCCAGATAACGCCATATTTAATGACTTCTGCCATTCCTGCAGCAAACTCTTTTGCAGGTAATGTCGATAAACAATCGGTGTCAATTAATACCAGTTGTGGCTGATAAAAAGCCCCAATCATATTTTTACCAAGCGGATGATTTACTGCGGTTTTACCACCAACAGAAGAGTCCACTTGAGATAATAAGGTGGTTGGAATTTGAATAAACTCAACTCCCCGCTGATAGCAAGATGCAGCAAAGCCGGCCATGTCACCAACGACACCGCCACCTAGTGCTACAATTACACAATCACGGGCATAATTATTTTCTAACAGTGCAGAAAAAATTAAATTTAAGTGAGTTAAATCTTTATATTGTTCACCATCCGGCAATACAACCACACCTATATCACTACAAGATGCCATAGCTTGCTGCGCTTGTTTCAAGTACAGCGGAGCAATGGTGTCGTTAGTGACAATAAGTGCTTTTTTACCGGAAAGGTAATCGGTGAGATAAGCGTTTTGTTGCAATAAATTCTGGCCAATATAAATGGGATAACTTCTTACACCTAATTCAACCTGAACTTGTTGCATAAACCTACCTAAAAACCGAGTTGCTCAATAATTTGATTTGCGACAATCTTCGCGCTTTGTTCATCAGTCTTAACTATTACGTCTGCAATCTCTTCATACAAAGGATTACGAACGTCAGCAAGATCTTCAAGCACTTCACGTGGATCATCTACCTGAAGTAAAGGTCGACGTTTATCACGTTGAGTACGAGCCACTTGCTTATCAATTGTTGTCTCAAGGTATACAACGATACCGCGAGCCGACAGATGATTACGAATGTCTTTGCTTTGTACAGATCCGCCGCCAGTAGCTAGGACAATGCCCTGCTTTTCCGAAAGGTCGGCGATGACTTGAGCTTCACGTCGACGAAAACCTTCTTCGCCTTCAACGTCAAACACCCATGCAATATCTGCACCTGTGCGTTGCTCAATCTCGTGATCTGAGTCGTGGAAATCTAAATGCAGCAGTTGGGCTAAGTGACGACCAATTGTGCTTTTACCTGCGCCCATAGGGCCTACCAGAAAAATATTGCGTTTTTCAGCCATTGTATATACGTCTGAATCTTATATGAAAAGTATGCCTTATCGACTTAAACTCAAGCCGACCTATTATTTAACCTTGCTCTAATGAGACTTGACGGAGGATTATCTCAGTTATGCACCAGTTGTTGCAAGTGATGTGAGCGATTTATAGTGAGTTTATTAAAAATAAATAATTTAACCCTAGATTCAGCGAGTTTAAAAAATGATGGTATGTTTAATGACCTTAATATAATCAAGCAATTAATTATTTTAAGGCAAAAAAATGCCAGCAATTAAGCTGGCATTAATATTTTTTATCTTTACAGTTTTTCAGTCACGATTTTCGGTGTCACGAATATCAATAACTCTTGACGTTCATTTGTATCTGATGTGTTTCTGAATAAGAAACCAACCAGAGGAATGTCACCTAATACTGGCACCTTACTAACTCGACTGATTAAGTTCTGCTGGTAAATACCGCCTAATACAATGGTTTCACCATTATCAACAAGCACCTGAGTACCAATTCGCTGAGTATCAATAGAAACCGCTTCACCCGTACCAGTTGAAACAACTTCACCACGGGTATCTTGAGTAATTTCTAAATCAAGAATGACACGGTCATCTGGGGTAATTTGCGGGGTTACTCGTAATGACAACACTGCTTTTTTAAATGACACAGTTGTGGCACCACTTGAGGCAGACTCCACATAAGGGATCTCTACACCTTGTTCGATATAGGCCGCTTTTTGGTTTGAAGTGGTAATACGTGGACTCGCAATAATTTCGCCTTTATTTTCTTGCTCTAACGCGCTTAGCTCTAAATCAAGTACGGTTCCATCAGCCATTTTCGCCACACTAAATGCAATACTGGCAGCATTAGAGGCCGAAGAGGGCAAGTTCACATTTAAGCGGTCACTTAGTGCAGGAATAACCCCAGCAACAATATCATTAGCGCCTTCTAGTGACCCAGAGGTACCCCTTTCACCTTGTTGATCAGTAATTCCCCAACGAATGCCTAAATCTTCAGAGACGTTATCCTTAACCGTCACCATTCTGGCTTCAATTAATACCTGCTTAATCGGGATATCCAGTACTTCAACTAAACGATGAATAGTTTCTAAAGTATCTGCGGTATCTTTGACTAATAAAGTATTGGTACGTTCATCAACCGCAACGCTACCGCGATTTGACAATAAGCTTGAATCAGCACTTTTCATCAACTCGGCAATATCGACCGCTTTTGCATAGTTTACCTGAATATATTCAGAATAAAGCGGCGCTAACTCTTTGACTTCTTGCTTGTTAGCCAAATCTTGCCTTTCTCGAATAGCCAGCTCTTCACTTGGGGCAACCATTAAGATATTGCCTTCAATACGCTTATCCAACCCTTTGGTTTGGAGAATTAAATCTAGCGCTTGATCCCAAGGCACATCATCTAAACGTAGAGTGATATTGCCTTCTACGGTATCACTGGTGACCAAATTGAAATCATTATAATCAGCAATAATTTGCAGTACTGTTCTTACAGAAATATTCTGGAAGTTAAGCGACAAAGAACGGCCATTATATTTTTTGTCATCCTTAGCAACGATGGCACGTTCTACTTTATTAATACTCACTTTGAACACATTACCGTCTTGCTTGTATGTGTAATCATAGTTGCCATCAACATCGACCATCAAACGGGCAGTTAAGTCTTCTTTAAAGGTCTCAAAGCTCGTGACTGGTGTATTAAAGTCTTGTACATCCATCACATATAAAAGCTCGCTTTTAATATCTGTGTTATACAATTTCACTTCTAATTTAGAGCCAACCTGAGCTACGTTGGCAGCAACAGAGCGATTATCTAAATGAATTAATAAATCGCCACCACCATTTTTATTGCGGCGAAAATCAATAGTATCAATGCCATTTACAAATGGGTTATCAGCGCTATCAGGCCCAGATACAGTATCGTTAACCGTTAAACGGTAAGTATTACCTACCACTTTGCCTTGATAAGGTTTTACCTCAGCTAAATCTACAACGATGTTCAGTGCGCCATTTTGTTGAGAGGTTTTTAAACTCTCAACCCCAACTCTATCGATAGTAATATCGTCTTTATCGAGGCTTGAAATACTATCGTCAAAACTTAATAGAATTTGAGCAGGTGACGCCTTCAAATCAACTTCAGGCTGAACAATGTCAGATTCGAACACCAATTCTAATTCTAATTGGTGATCAACAATAGAATGATACTTTACATCCACTAATTTATTCGCAGCTAACGCGCTTGGTAATGCACCAAGCAACAACACAGCACCGAGTACGGTTCTGAACAGTGATATTTTTGTGGTCGATTTTTGCATCGAGGCAGAAGATTTCATTATTCCCTCATCCTTCGCATTATTTGCCAGAAAGTTCTAAGTTGCTTGCTCTTTCAGCCCAGCAACCTGAACCATCAGGAATTAATTCTATAATTTCAATGTATTGCGGTGTGACTTCAGCTATTTTGCCATGGTAAAGTCCAAGATACTCACCGACACCTAAGCGATAAACATTGGTATCTGATGATTCAACTAAGGCCCAAACTGTGCCATCTTCACTTAACGTACCGCGCATTTTTAAATTATCTATAGCATACGTTTCTAAGCGCCCTTTACGACGTTTCAAATCTGGCTGTAAACAATCTCTACTTGTGTCAATCACTTCCTCTGTGAGCTCTCGAGAAGGTGGAACAAAAGGACTTCGCATAAGCTCTGCTTGATAGGCAAAATGCTCAAACTTAGGTGTTTCTTTTAACGGAGGAATGCGAGCAACATGCTGGGATTTAGTCGTTGTTACAAACAACTCCAAATCACTTCTGTCACCAATACAACCTGTTAGCAATAGCATGATGAGTAATAAGGGTAAGAGTTTCATTATTTCTTCCCCTTCTTATTCGCAGGTACTTTCGCACCTTCTTTAAATCGATAGGTTTTAGCTAAAATATCCATCGATAGACTACCTGAATCATCACGCTTAATGACAAAGTCATGCAAGCTGACAATCCGCGGCAATTTTGCGACACCGCTTACCATGCTGCCTAATTTATGATAATCACCTACAACTGACATTTTTATCGGGAATTCTAAGTAGAAATCACGCTCAATTTCAGTATCCCAATCTAAGCTATTAATTCGCAGTCCAGCATCTGTTGCTACGAATGTGGTGTCATCCAGTAAACCTGGCATTTCATTTTCAGATGGTAACATTTTTAAAAGTTCTGCAAACTGAGCTTCCATTACCACAAGTTGCTCACGATACAGTTTTAAGTTTGCCGCCAAACGATATTTAGTTTGAAAGTCTTCTTTTAGGGTTATTTCTTTTCTTTCTTCAGCATTAAGGACATCTATCGCATCGGAAATAAATAAATAATAACTGGCGCCAAGTACACAGATAGATAAAAAAGCAGCAAATACAATTTTAACTAATGCAGGCCAAGCGCCAATATTTTCAAAATCAATATCATTAAACTGCTCTAAGTCAAGATTCATTGCTGACCTCCTTGGCTTGAGCCAGTACTGATTTGGTCATCAAAAATAGTCACTCTTAATCTAAACTTTTGCAATTGTCGTAAGTTTTCATTATGACTAACAATTGACTGCATGCTTGGATCATTGAGGTATTGAGATGTTTTAACTTTTCTCATCATATTCGCGACGTTATTATTAGATTCACTGCGACCTTCAATCCACAACAAGCTACCTTTCTTTTCAATACTGGAAAGATAAATTCCTGGCGGCACAATTCTAACTAGTTCATCTAATACATGTGTTGGCAAATTACGAGATTGCTGCAGGTCTAGAATAATTTTAGTGCGACGTTCAATATCATCTTTACGCGCTTTAATTTTTCTAATTTCGGCAATTTGCGAGTCTAATAATGATATTTCAGACTGTAAGTATGAATTTCTAGCACGTTGATCGTCGATAACGACTTCAATAAAACTCAATGCCAGAAATACAATTAAACAGGTCATTAAAAACACTAACGCTAATATGCCAATAAAGTCTCGTTTGTGTTTTTCTCTGGCCTCTTCACGCCAAGGTAGTAAGTTTATGTTCGCCATTGAGCGTAACTCCTAAGCGCTAAACCACATGCAACCATATATTTACTGATACTAGGTTCTATTTGGTTTTTAATATCATCATCAGCATGTAAACAACCTTGAAAAGGGTTAGCAACAATTGAATGCACCCCTAAGTCATTAGCCAATAACGTTGTCATACCTTCAAGTTTTGCAGTGCCACCACTTAAGACAATATAGTCAACTTTATCTTTGCCGTTGGCAGTGCAGTAAATTTGTAAGGTACGTTTTATTTGTTGTAATAATTGGGTTTGAAATGGAGATAACACCTCAAACATATAATTGCGTGGTAAATCACCTGTGACTTTAGCATTTTCAGCTTCATCGTAAGACATACCGTAAAACGATAGAATTGATTGGGTAAATAACTCACCGCCAAATGCTTGCTCACGAATAAATGTCGTTTCGCCATTTTCTACAACCGCAAATGTCGTCATATTGGCGCCAACATCCACTAGCACAACAGATTTTTCATTGGCCCCTTCAGGAAGTTGAGCCAGAATAAGTTCTGCTGAACGCCCTAAAGCATAAGCTTCAACGTCAACCACTTTGGTATCAAGCTCAATTGCATCAAGTGAATCCATTCTTGAATCAATGTTGTCAGTACGGCAAGCACTTAATAACACATCTACCTTTGTTGGGTCGGTAGTGTTGGGATTAAGAGTTTCAAAGTCGATACTCACTTCATCAAGTGAATAAGGGATAAGATTATCTGCTTCAATTTCAATTTGCGCTTCCATTTCTTCTTCATTTAATGAAGCGTCCATGTAAATCACTTTTGTCATCACAGCAGAACCAGAAACAGACACTGCGGCAGATTTAATACCTTTCGGTAGTCCACGCTTTATGTGCCTTAATGATTCAATAACAGCTTCAGAATCACGAATTTCATGATCAACTACAGCTCCTTTTCGTAAAGGAGCTGATATATAATTTTGAATTTTATATCCATCAGCAGTCTTACCCAGCAATATGGCCTTTATTTCATGGGATCCAATATCGATCCCCACCATTTGCGGAGCTTGACGCTTCCAAAATTTAGAAAGCATATTCCATCATCGCATTTATTATTTTATATTTTAAAATAGATTAGCACAAAATCAACTCGTTATAAGTATTTGTATAAAATGTTTCTACATTTTACAACTAGTTTTTTTTTGTTTTCATGTTTTTACTTCACCAAAAACCCTCCCGCTTATATACTAGAAGCCATATTGTCGAACTTTGGATTATTTTGGTGAAGTGGTTTAAACGAATACTTATTGCTATTTTTAGCTTAACTTTATTGGGCGTCGGCACCATTGTCGCTGCTTATTTCTACGTTTTACCAGAATTACCGGATGTAAACTCGCTTAAAACGGTCAAACTACAGACACCTTTAAGAATTTATAGTCAAGATGGTTTATTAATTTCTCAATTTGGTGAAAAACGACGAGTACCGGTTGAATATGAAGATGTGCCTCAGCAATTAATTAATGCGGTATTAGATACCGAGGATGCACGTTTCTTTGAACACCAGGGTATCGATCCTATTGGTATTATTCGCGCAGCCGTTATTTTGGTTACTACAGGCAAAAAAAGCCAAGGCGCCAGCACCATTACTCAGCAAGTGGCTCGAGGCTTTTTCTTATCCCGTGAAAAAACCTATATTCGTAAAACGAAAGAAATTTTTCTTGCGCTAAAAATTGAAAAAGCATTATCTAAAGAAGAAATCCTCACATTATATTTAAACCGCTCATTTTTAGGTAACCGTGCCTATGGTGTCGGCGCTGCAGCTCAAGTGTATTATGGCAAAGATTTAGCCCAACTTTCTCTGCCAGAAATGGCCATGATTGCCGGCTTACCCCAAGCGCCTTCTGCAGCTAATCCAATTCGTAATCCGAATCGAGCCATGACACGCCGTAACTGGGTTTTAGGCCGCATGTTGGAAAAACGCAATATCACCGAGACACAATACCAAGAAGCCATAAATGCCCCTATAACCGCGAAATATCATGGCGCAGAAATAGATCTATATGCACCTTACGTTTCTGAAATGGCACGTGATTATATGGTAAATAAGTATGGTGAAGAAGACGCCTATACTAATGGTTATAACGTTTACACTACCATTTCTTCAGATCTGCAATTAAAAGCTCAAAGCGCCCTACGCGATAATGTGTTTGCTTATGATCAGCGTCATGGCTACCGTGGAGCAATTAGCACCTTGTGGACAGATACACCTCTGGCCACCAGCGACATTATAGAAAACCTTAAAACGACCTCTGCAGTACAAGGTATTATTCCAGCAGCTGTCATGTCGGTTAGTGAGCAACAAGCAACTTTACTGAATACTAAAGGTGAAGAAGTTGTCATCCAGTGGAATGGCCTGAAATGGGCTCGCAAATTTATTAACGATCGCCGTCAAGGTAAGCCACCTAAAACAGCAGCGGATATTTTAACTGTCGGTGAAAAGGTATGGATTAGAGATAATGGCGAGTTTTGGCAATTATCTCAAATTCCACAGGTTTCAAGTGCAACGGTTTCATTAGAACCAAGCGATGGCGCTATTCGCACTTTGGTGGGCGGTTTTAGCTTTAGTCAAAGCCAGTATAACCGTGTTACCCAGGCCAAGCGTCAATTAGGCTCTAATATCAAACCGTTTATTTATGCTGCCGCGCTTGAAAAAGACTACACCCTTGCAACATTAATCAATAATGCGCCGATTAATAAGCCTGATACTCGTCAAGGTACGGCATGGCGACCAAAAAATTCACCTGACATTTATGGCGGTCCAACACGTTTACGCATTGGCTTAGCTCAGTCTATCAACGTAATGTCCGTTCGTACCATGCGTCATATTGGCTTAGATAACACCATAGATACCTTAGTTGACTTTGGATTTGACCCTGCTGATTTACCACGAAATGAATCTGTCGCTTTAGGGTCCCCTTCAGTAACACCACTGCAAGTCGCCACCGCCTTTAATGTCTTTACTAATGGCGGCTATTTAGTTGAACCTTATTATATTAGTAAGGTTACTGACTCATATGACAATGTCATTGAAAAAGCGTCGCCTGCACTGGCCTGCACCCCAGATGTCAATGAGGTTGATGATGCGACTAATAAGACAACCAACAGCATTGATGACCCTTTTGCAGCAATGGCTAATGAGTTTGTTAGCTCACAGCAAGCGCCAGTTGAAACTGAAAACAGCTTAGACAATACACTTGCTAGTGCTGAGACTAGTTCTAATATTAGTGATACTGGTATTGCTGCTTGTGGAGATGAAAACGCGCGCTACGCTCCTAGGATCATTTCTGAGCAAACCGCCTTCTTAATTACTGAAGCCCTCAAAAGTGTAATCTGGGGTGGCGGCAATTGGAGTAAAGGCACAGGCTGGAATGGTACCGCTTGGCGAGCATCACGCTTGATAAAGCGTCGTGACATTGCAGGTAAAACCGGTACCACCAATGAATCCCGCGATACTTGGTTTAGTGGCTTTAACCCCACTCTCACCTCGACATTCTGGGTTGGTTTTGACGATCACAGCCGTAAACTAGGCAGAACCAGCTGGGTTGCCGATGGTCCTGAAAATCAAATATCAGGGGCTGAAGCTGGGGCAAAAACAGCAGGGCCTGGTTGGAATGATTTTATGAACCAAGCGCTCACTGGTACCGAAGAAGTTGCGAGCATTCCACCTAAAGGGATTATTTCGGCGCGTATTGACTTAGCTAGTGGCAAATTAACCCGTAAAACAGATTACACCACTTCATTTGAATATTTTATCGAAGGCACTGAGCCGACTGAATATGCCACAGAAGAAGTTATCGAAGATGATCTGTTTATAGAGAATCCGGCAGATGATTTATTTCAGTAAATAAATCCACCAGCAGTTATTTTTAAAAATTAGTCTGGTGTTAATGCATTAAAAAGTCCGCAATGATTAATCACTGCGGACTTTTCATTTAAGCCTAAAAGAAACAAATATAAACTAATAAGGCTTACATATTGTTTAGCTATTAGCTTGTTTCTGCGCTAATGCATATTTTACTTGCGCTAACGAGGTACCGCCTAAAGCTTCACGTTTTGCTAAGCATGACTCAATCGTTAAGCACTCATAAACATCATCACTGATAATTGGACTAAATTGCTGTAGCTCTGAAATAACAAAATCTTCTAATGGAGTTTGTTTGGCAATGGCAGCCACGACCACCTCACCAACAACATGGTGCGCTTCTCTAAATGGCATACCTTTAGCGACCAGATAATCTGCAAGCTCGGTAGAATTAGCATAACCTTGCTGAGCTGCTACTAAAGTTCTTTCACGGTTAACTTGCAAGCCACTTAATACTAATGCTGCCATTTCAAGACAAATAGACCAGCTATCCATGACATCAAATAAGCCTTCTTTGTCTTCTTGCATATCTTTGTTATAAGCCAGTGGCAATGCTTTCATGGTAGTAAGAATACCCATTAAGCTGCCATAGACACGGCCCGTTTTGCCTCGAATTAACTCTAAGGCGTCAGGGTTTTTCTTTTGTGGCATTAAAGATGAACCAGATGTCACTTCGTCATCAAGCTCAATAAAACCTGCTTCACCACTGTTAAAGAAAATTAAATCTTCAGCCATACGGCTTAAATGCATCATGCTTATTGAAGCGTCGCTACATAACTCAACAACATGATCACGATCTGACACTGAATCTAAGCTATTTAAGGTTGGCGCAGCAAAGCCTAATGATTGTGCAATTTGATGCCTGTCCATTGGATAAGCTGTTCCCGCAAGGGCGCCAGTGCCTAATGGACAAGTATCAGCACGCTTTAGTGCATCTTCTAAACGGCTAATGTCACGTTCAAACATTTCTACGTAAGCTAAACACCAATGGCCAAATAAGACTGGCTGAGCTCTTTGCAGATGGGTATAGCCAGGCATCACAGCATCAATTTCACGCTCAGCAAGCTTAACAAGTTCAGCAGAGAGCTTTTTCAGTAATGTAAGTGAGTGCTGACCTTCTTTTTTACACCATAGTTTTAAATCTGTGGCTACTTGGTCATTACGCGAACGCCCTGTATGCAGCTTTTTACCTAGGTCGCCTACTTTGGCAATTAAAGACTGCTCCACAAAACTGTGAATATCTTCTGCGCCAGAAGCAATAATCAATTCTGGTTTGTCAGCAACTTCGCTAAGTAGCTCATTTAGCGCACCATGCAATTGCTCACATTCTGCTTGGGTTAAAATGCCCACTGAAGTGATTGCTGAAGCCCATGCAATTGAGCCAATAATATCTTCTTCAATTAAACGATAATCTACTGGTAATGAGTCATTAAATAATTTAAATAATGCACTGCTTTCTTGACTGAATCTTCCGCCCCATAACGCCATGTCGATACCCTCTTTTAACTTATTCTATAAAAACGGGGCTATATGAGCCCCGTATCAATCTTAAATAACAGGAAATTACTTGGTATTTAATGCTCTAATACGGCTTGATAAAGAGTAAAGGCGGATAAAGCCTGCTGCATCTTTTTGGTCATAAACATTGTCGTCACCAAAGGTCGCGAACTCTTCTGAATATAAGCTGTTTGGAGAGCGCTTTTTCACCACACTTGCTTGGCCTTTATAAAGTTTGACGACCACTTCGCCGTTAACTAATTCAGCTAAAGATTCTGACGCGGCAATCAATGAATTACACAATGGCGTAAACCAACGTCCATCATATACAAGATGAGCCATTTGTGCGCCGACTTGCTCACGCCACTCACGGCTTGTTTTATCGAGCACTAGCTCTTCGATTGCGCGTAGGCCTGCAAACATCACTGTTCCACCAGGGGTTTCATAACAGCCACGAGACTTCATGCCCACTAAACGGTTTTCGGTAATGTCGATACGACCAACACCGTGTGCTGCAGCTAATTCATTTAGCTTCATTAGTGCGTCATATGGAGATAGCGCAACATCATCAACATGAGTAACACGACCATTGCCGATGGTTAGCCCAACATACTCAGGGGTATTTGGGGCATCTTCTGGTGCCACTGTCATGGTCCATACTTCTTTGCTTGGCTCATTCCACGGATCTTCTAACTCACCGCCTTCGTGAGAGATATGCCATGCGTTGGCATCACGGCTATAAATCTTAGTCGCTGATGCTGTAGTTTCGATGTTTCTTTCAGCAAGGTAATCAAGCAAATCTTCACGGCTGACCATTGACCATTCACGCCAAGGCGCAATAACGGTTAACTCTGGTGCAAGTGCGGCAAAACAACCCTCGAAACGTACTTGGTCATTACCTTTACCGGTACAACCATGACATACCGCATCAGCGCCAACTTTACGGGCGACTTCTACTTGCGCCTTAGCAATAATTGGACGCGCCATTGAGGTACCCAGTAAGTACGTACCTTCATAGATAGCACCTGTGGCAATAGTCGGATAAATATAATCAGCCACCAGCTCTTCTTTTAAATCGACGATATAACACTCTGAAGCACCTGATGCGATGGCTTTTTCATATAAACCTTCAAGTTCTTCTGCACCTTGACCAACATCAGCACAAAAGGCGACAATTTCACAATTATCATAGGTTTCTTTTAGCCATGGGATAATCGCTGAGGTGTCTAATCCACCCGAGTAAGCTAATACGACTTTTTTAATATTTGGTTGTGCTGCAATTGACATGGTAATTCCTAACGTAAATTTGTTTTATAAAAGCTCGCTAACGCCAGCTGATGAAAATATGATTTATTAACCTAACAAAGTAACCAATACGGCGTTTTGTGCATGCATTCTGTTTTCTGCTTGCTGGAGGATAAGTGAACCTTCACCATCCACTACTTCTGCTGTTGCTTCAACTTCACGGTAAGCTGGCAAACAATGCATAAAGTAATTGGCACCTACCTTATTCATTAATTCACTATTAACTTGATAAGGCTTAAATTTCGCTTCAATTTCTGCCATTGAAGTATTGTCGCCCATTGAGATCCACGTATCTGTGTATATGGCATCTTGCGGGCCCATTTCACTCACATCCGAGGTCAAGATAAGCTTGCCACCATGCTTGGCAGCCAAAGCTTGTACTTCACAGACAATATTGCCGTCAGGGAAGTGGCCTGGCGGGCAAACTACAGTCATGGTCGCACCTAAGATAGCAGCGCCATACATCAAAGAGTGTGTCACATTGTTACCATCACCTAGGTAAGCTAATTTCACTTTACTTACATCATCAAAATTCTCTGATAAGGTCAAAAAGTCTGCTAAGCCTTGGCAAGGGTGGTACAAATTACATAGCGCATTAATCACCGGAACTGACGCATGTTCAGCAAGACCTGCAATAGTTGTATGCGAAAAAGTTCTTGCTACAATCGCATCTGCCCAGCACGAAATGTTAGTCGCAAAATCAGATACTGGCTCACGTTTGCCTAATGCACCATTTTGTTGATCAAGATAAACTGAATGACCACCTAGCTTGTTAATACCGATATCAAAACTTACTCGAGTACGCAGTGATGGCTTTTCAAATAACATCACCACACTTTTGCCTGCCAGCGCTTGATTATAATCAGCTGGGTTTGCTTTAATTTTTTTCGCCAAAGCCAGTAAGTCTAATAGCTGGGTTTGCGACAAGTCTTTAAGTGATAATAAGTGTTCCATTAGCTTTGCTCCTAAGGCTGAATTTGAGTGCCAACGGATTGTCCGTTAGTTAATGCTATTAATTGTTGGGGTTGTTTCCATGAGGCGACCTGTACGGCTTTGCCCATCCATTGAGCGACCTCTAATGCCGCTTCAACTTTTACTTTCATGCCTTTTTCAATCACACCTTGCTCCACAAGCGAGCTAATTTGTTGTTGATCTAATTGGGCAATTAACTCACCTTTAGCATCAAGTACACCGGGTACGTCTGACAATAACACCAGCTGACCGGCAACGAGTTTAGCTAATGCGGTAGCGGCTTGATCGGCATTGACATTCAGCATATCGCCCGCTGGTGAAATCGCGATTGAACTGCAAATAGGTAACCAGTTTTGCGACAATAAATAAGTTAAATAACTCGGATCATTCGGTGATACTTCCCCCACCAAACCTAACTTTTCATGTTTAATTTTGGCATTGACGATATTGCCATCAGCCAAGCTCATGCCCACACTGACGATGCCAGCTTTAATTGCCGCGGCCTGTAAAATTTTATTCGATGTGCCTGCCAAAGCGCCAACAACAATCGGGATCTGATCAGCAGGGGTAACACGCAGCCCCTCAAGCTTAATCGTTTGCTTGCCATTAGCTTCGAGCTGTTCATCGACCAAGCAACCACCGCCGTGAACAAAAATCACTTTCTGCCCTTGCTGCATCATTTCAGCAACTACTGACATCAACTCTGCCATGCCAGGCTCTGATTGCAACAGCGCGCCACCCACTTTAAGTACGATAACAGGGTTGGTATTAGACATAATCAAGGCTCCTGTTATAGACCGAAGTGAATATTAATGCACTGCAGACCTTGGCTTGCAGCGCCTTTCATTAAATTATCAATGGCGCTAGCGACCACTAGGTAATTGCTTTGCGGGTCAAACTTCCAGCCCACGATACAATTGGGTGTTAGCACCACATCATCGACTTTAGGAAATTGGTTATGCTTTACGCTCACCAGTGGCGAGTCATCATATACGCCATAAGCTTTAGCAATGTCAGCTTCTGTAGTACCCGCTTTAAGTTGCACAGTAATGGTGGCTAAAATTCCACGCTTAAAATTACCTAAATGCGGGGTAAAGATAACTTCTTGACCCAGCTGGGTGGCGATTTCTGGTTGATGTCTATGCCCTAATACACCATAGGGGGTTAAGCTGACTTCACAAAAACTGGTATGCAATTGGGCTTTTCTGCCTGCACCGGTCACACCACTGACTGCGTTAATTACAGGGTAAGCATCAGTTAACAATGGTTTTAATGGTTTTAGCGCTGTGAGTGATGCAGTTGGATAGCAACCTGGCACAGCAATCATTTTGCTATTAGCAATGGCTTGCGCGTTCCATTCTGCTAGGCCGTAAACCGCATCAGCAAGCACTGCTGCTTGAGTATGTTCAAAACCATACCATTTAGGATATTGAGCGGTATCAGCAAACCGATATGCGCCACTTAAATCAAATACAGCTAAACCTTGGTTATAAAAGAATGCGGCCAATTCCAAACTAACTGAATGCTCTGTTGCTAATACAACAGCGTCAGCTTGATCAACGATGGCTTGTTTAGCATCAGCCGATAACGGTGACAGAGGAATTTGAATGTGTTGATAACTCGGGTATAGATCTGCTAATAACCGGCCTTTATCTAGGCTGTTTTCAGAAACATATAAGCCTTGGATCGATAGTGACGCTTGCGCATCAATAAGAGCGGTGATTTGTGCTCCGGTATAACCACTAGCACCAATTATTGCGATTTTTTTCATTATGTTGTCATCTTTAAGTCAGTAAACTATTAATTTTTATTTGAAATATGAGCAGGGTGCTCGAGATTAAAACTATCGTCGAGAATAGTTTACTTTGGGATCTGTTACAGTGAATTGAATCGCAATTACATACATATCTATAGTTCTTAAATATTTATCAAGTTATGGTGAATTCCTTAGCTGTTTGCTAGACTAACACAAAACATTACTTATGCAATAATTATGAATGATTATTTAATTAAATATTTATAAAAGGCCCTTATGAACTCACTACCAGAATTAAAAGATGCTTTTAAACAGTTGATTGCACTACCTTCAATCAGTGCCTTAGAAGTA
>NZ_MCTY01000024.1:0-21754 GCF_002873635.1 Shewanella sp. 10N.286.52.B9 | reverse complement strand
TGTCACGCCGTGGGCGAGGGGTCGTCTCTTGATAAGAGTAAGTCCGCTCCGCCGACACAAAGACGAAAGCTTTTACAGCAATGTAGAGGTTTTTTTCGTTTTGTAATTTAATTATTTTCAGCTTTATATTGATAAAGAAAAAGAATGTTAGCTGAGTTGTCTGTGCCTTTAGAATATGACTTTTTCGTTGTCGAATTCAATTAAATATCTGCCGCTGAGTAGAACTATATTATTGAAATTATGTTTCTACGAAGTTTTATCATCGTAAGCCAATAGTAGTTACAGTATCTCGATCAGTTTATAAAGCCTATTTCAACCGTTTGCACTGTTTTAAGTAAAGAACAGCACCCTCAACTGTAACCCTCCCTTAAAACAGCATGCCAATATCAGTATCTTATAAAATCATACAAATATTTAAGTGGTTTTTTATCAGTTAAATGATCTAGTTAGCAGATCCGCGGTTTACTGATTTATTAACTTTCTGTGTGGCTATATAATCAAATGTATATATAAGTGTAAAGTCCAATAAGTAGGTTCTTTTTAGCAATGCATACAACTCAAAATATCAAAGCTTATTGGCAAAAAACCTTAGATATAACGGCAAAAGCACTGAGTACTGATGTGTGTGCCTTTTTGTTAGATGCTCAGCAGATGATGCGTTATGTGGCATGTAATGAAGAAATCATCGATAGAGATTTACGCGAATTACAGCAAATTACCACTCCAGTCATCAATAATATTCCTTTATCGGAATTAGCCACTAATCAAGTCATATCAATAACCCATAAACAAAAACAATATAGTATCCATCTGCAACCTCTTGTTGATGATTACGGTATACAACTGGGCTGCTTTTGTGCGATTTATTCTAAATTGTTATCTAAAGATTTTAACTTAGCTTTAATTAATCTCACTGTTGATAGCCTGGAACACTCTTTATCTAAGCTTCACTCCCAACAGGAACAATATCAATCCATTAACTTACAGAATTTCATTGATGCTTTTAGTGAACATATTTGGGTAAAGGATCTTGACGGTAAGTATATTGTTTGTAATCAGAGTATAGAAAAAGCTTGGAATAAAAAGACGGGTCAAATAGTCGGTAAAATGGACCATGATCTATTTGATGTTGAAACAACAAAGCTTTTTATCGAGACCGATAACAGTGCGATTTTGGCAAGAAAACCGATTGTAGTGTCTGAGTGTGAAGGCACAGATCCAAACAATAACCGTCACTGGTTAGAAACGGTTAAAGCGCCATTAATCGATAATACAAATACTATCCAAGGCGTTATCGGTATTACCCGAAATATTGGTCGGCATAGACAAAATGAAAAACAATTGTTACTGGCCGAAAGTGTGGTTGAGAACACGATTGATGGTGTATTAGTTACCGACAGAGATGGCAATATAACTGAAGTTAATAGTGCATTTTCCAATATTACCGGCTTTGAACGTGAAGAGGCTATAGGTAAAAATCCACGTATTTTAAATTCCGGCAAACATGATACTGAGTTTTTTGCCAAAATGTGGAATACCTTGCTCGTAAAAGGTAAGTGGCATGGCGAAATTTGGAATAAAAGAAAAAAAGGTGACATATTCCTCCAAGCAGCTACCATTAATGCGGTTTATGGCCAAGATGATACTATTAATTTTTTCGTAGCTGTATTTTCAGATATATCAAAGCAGAAAATTAACGAAGAAAAGCTCGAGAATTTAGCTTATTACGACAACTTAACCCAATTACCTAATCGAATTTTATTACGGTCTAATTTACAAGTTCAAGTTGAGCATGCGGCAACTAAACAATCGCAACTTGCAGTTATCATGTTCGATATTGATTTTTTCAAACATATTAACGACAGTTTAGGTCACGAGGTGGGTGATAAACTATTAGTTGAAGTCGGCCGCAGATTATCCAATATCAGTCATGATCATTGTACTGTTGGCCGCCTAAGCAGTGACGAGTTTGTGCTTGTTTTAAATGATATTACTCAGGGCGATATGGTGGCATCCCGTGTAAATCATATTAAGTCTCTAATAGAGCAGCCATTTAGATTTGATGACAGTTCTTTAATTCGAATTACCTTGAGTATGGGCGTTTCAGTTTTCCCCCATGATTCTGTAAATAGCGAAAACTTATTACAAAATGCCGATACAGCGTTACATATAGCAAAACAAAGTGGTCGTAATACAGTGACCTTTTACGATTCAGCTATGACAATGAACTCAGTAGCGCATTTGAAAATCCAAAATGCTTTACACGAAGCCATTCAAGAGCAGCATTTTCATTTAGTTTATCAACCTAAATTATCGTTGAGTAGTGGTCAATTGGTGGGACTAGAGGCGTTGATCCGTTGGGAGCATCGGGAGTATGGTTTTATTTCACCAGCTGAGTTTATTCCTATTGCTGAAAAAACCGGTTTAATTCACGAAATTGGTTTAGTAGTACTTCGAATGGCTTGTCTTCAAGGCAAGCAATGGCTTGATAATGGCTATCATTTTGGTCGGATTGCGGTTAACGTTGCCAGTATACAATTTCAGCGCAGTAATTTTATCGACAATGTCGCAATGATTTTGCAAGAAACTGGAATGCCTGCTAGTTGTCTTGAGTTAGAGATGACTGAAAGCTGCATGATGTATGAACCTGAAAAAGTGATCAGTGATTTAAAACGCTTGGGGGACATGGGAATTCAATTATCTGTTGATGATTTTGGAACCGGTTATTCATCGTTAAGTTACCTTAAAAAGTTACCTATTAATGTGCTTAAAATCGATCAGTCTTTTGTCTGCGATATTCCATTTGATAGTCATAATACCGCAATAGCCAAAGCTATTATTGTGTTAGGTCATGCACTTAATCTCGACATCATTGCTGAAGGGGTAGAAACTAAAGAGCAAGCGGCTTTTTTATTGGAAAATGGCTGCGATCAAGCACAAGGTTATTATTTTAGTCGTCCGCAATTAGCATCAACACTCACGCCTCTCTTAACAAACAGTAAATAAAAGTCCTTAAATTTTGTTTATAGGCGATTATTTAAGGACTTTACTGTAATAGAAAAGTCCACTTTTAAACTGATTTATGCGTATATATCTATTGTGTTGCTGATATCATTTTCGGTTGAAGTGTTTGCTATTTCAGTTAACGTTGTTAGAAATACGTCTCCCATATCATCTTTTGATAAGGTTTCAGCCATAGGTTTTAGCTCATCTAACGCTAATTTCAAAGACTCATGCTGCTCTGGGGTTAATGCACTTAACATTGATGAAATATCAGCTTGTTGTTCTTCAGTTAAGGTCGATACTGCTTTTTCTAGTCCTGGTGGAGTGCTTCCAGGTGGCGGTGGACCTTGTGGTCTTTCAGGCTTGCTGCTTGATTGCGTGTTTAGCTGACTTTGTTGTGCCGAGATGTTATTGCTCATTAAGACTTGCATATCAGGCTCCTATTTATTGACCACGTTTTTGTTTATGTTCTGGCGGTGTGTGGTTATTAGGTACAGCAACGAGTTCTTCATCGATTAAAATACAGGTGGCTTCGATTTCATCGCCTTTTGGCGTCGTGAAGCTAACTTGATCTTCAGCGTTTTTATTTTCACAGATTGCATAAGCTTCTTGTGGTGGTTTACGCATTTGACGGTTTTTTTCTTGTGCGATGATATTGGCTGACATCAATGTCAGTAAAGGAATAAGGGCAAGTAAAGAGGCTATTCTTTTCATTTTTAATCCATCCTAGTGATAACGATATGACTTTTTATTAAAGCCTTTGTTTGATTCATCATTAGGTTAGCAATTAAATATGCAGTAATTGTGCAGATTTCATGGAGATTACAGCCAAGTCATTGTTGTTGCTAGTTTGCAGCCTTGTAGGTCGATATACTTAGTTTATGAAAATATCAAAGAAATTATTTTTAGCCTTTGTGGGCTTAACTAGCATAGTGTTACTTGCGACGTTATCGTTAGCAAGGTGGAGCTTTGATCAAGGCTTTCTAAATTATATTAATACCCTAGAACAAGAACGTTTAGCTCGTTTATCAACTGCAGTGGCTGATTTGTATCAACAGTCAGCTTTTAATTGGAGTAACATTAGCTTAGACCAATATAAGCAATTACTCAGACTACATTCACCAGGGCCGGCTCCAAGGCATTTGGGGCGAAATGATTCATTGTCGAATAGGCAAGGTATACCACACCCAGATCGAAGACCGCCACACTTATCTGAACATCGAAAACCCGCTAAAGGCTTTGAGCCAGAACACCGGCAACCGCCGCCTCATAAAAGACCCGACAGCAAAAGAAGGGATAGAGAGGTGAAGCCTCAGGTGCGCTTTGGACCTCCTACAGCAATTTACAACTTAGAGAATAAGTTACTTGCCGGCGTGGCTATCGATGACCGTAATAAGGCAACTTATGTTCCTGTTACCTATAAAGGAGAGCTTATTGCTAAGTTATATAGCTCACCAATCGTTAAGGTTAATAGTGAATCTGCAGCTATTTTTTCGCAACAACAGCTTTGGACCACACTCTGGATAGGTTTGGGCTGCTTGTTATTGGCAAGTATTATTTCATGGCTGTTAGCTCGGTTCTTATTAGTGCCAGTGAAAGAGGTGGTTAAAGGTATTTCCTTTCTTTCAAAGGGCAATTATAGCGAACGTTTTACTCAGCAACGTCAAGATGAATTAGGTCAATTAATGAATGACATTGACCATTTAGCGATGATTTTAGATAAAAACCGTACTGCAAAAAATAGATGGTTTGCCGATATATCACATGAGCTTCGAACCCCCTTAAGTATTTTGTGTGGTGAAATTGACGCCATTAAAGCGGGAATTCGTCAATTTGATCAACAACAACTTGAGTCACTAGAGCAAGAAGTCATGCGCATCAAACATCTAGTCGATGATTTGTATCAGCTGTCTTTATCTGATGTCGGTGGACTTAAATACAATATCCAACCGATGGATCTCACTGAGTGCATTTCAGAAACAATAGCCTCATTAGGCAATAAAATTTCTGCTAAAGGGTTAGGCTACCGTTTTAACCATATTGAGCCGGTATTAATCAATGCTGATAAAATGAGAATTCAGCAACTAATTTCTAATGTTTTATTAAATTCAGTCGCTTATACAGACTCTCCAGGTAGTATTGATGTCGATTTAATTCAGCAAAATACCAAGGTGCTGATATTAATTAATGATACTAAACCTTCAGTAGCGACAGACGATTGCGAGCTACTATTTGAGGCGCTTCATCGACAAGATAGCTCTCGGGTGCGCCGTAGTAATGGCGCAGGCCTTGGACTCACGATTTGCCGAAATATTGTAGAAGCCCATAAAGGGACAATTACCGCAAGGCCTTCTAATCTTGGCGGTTTATGTATTGAGATTGTATTGCCATTGGCCTAGCTACTTGGCTGTTGTTACAAGTAACGGAGTATTCATAGATCATGAATAATCATTATCAAAATAAACGCGTATTGATTGTAGAGGATGAGCCCAAAATAGCCCAAGTGCTTGTGGATTTTTTAACCCTTGAAGGCTTTGTCACTGCGGTTTTACACGATGGGCTTGATGCTGTCGCAAGGATCCAAAATGACGCTATTGATTTTGTCATTTTAGATTTAATGTTACCGCACAAAGATGGCTTGACTATCTGTAAAGAAGTGCGGTCATTTTCAAACGTGCCGATTTTGATGTTAACTGCGCGCGTTGAAGAGATTGATCGTTTAATTGGCTTAGAAATTGGCGCTGATGATTATGTCTGTAAACCTTTTTCAGCAAGGGAAGTGGTAGCAAGGGTTAAAGCAATTATTAGACGAATGGAGCCTAGCGCTCAACTTGCTGAAGATGAAATAGCCTATAAGCATCTAGTGATAAATCTTGAGCGTTTTAAATGCCACGCTGCTAGCGTAGAGGTCGATTTAACCCCCGTTGAGTTTAGGCTTTTGCATACTATGCTTAAAAGACCGGGCGTGGTGCATTCCCGTGATAGTTTAATGCAAGTTTGCTATGTCGATGACCGCGTTGTGAGCTCTCGCACCATTGACAGTCATATCAAAAACTTACGTTCAAAATTATTACTCAATAATAAACAAGCTGATTTACTGCACTCTATTTACGGTGTGGGTTATAAAATTGAGTAGTTTTCCTTTTACCCCTATTAATTGTGCTTATGAGTTTTTTACTATATTTGCTGATGTTTCTCGCGCCTTGGTCTGCTTTTGTTTAGAATAGCTTTAATTTTAGGATCCCCTTAGCCATCGCTATTTGGGACACTTTTAAACTGAGACGGACTGTTTTTCTGTCTAGGAGCTTGAATGCAACTGTTTGTAAAAGATTTAACCGTAATCGACTTTTCTTATTTATGTCCAATTCGGGGTATGGTGGGCGAAAGCTGGATTGTTGATGTATTGCTTGATGGTGGTTTAGATGAGCAAAATATGGTGCTCGATTTTTCTAAAGTCAAAAAGACCATCAAAAGCACCATTGATGATGTAGCAGATCACCGACTATTAATACCTACCGCATGCAGTGACGTTCGTTGGCAGCAGCAGGGCGACAGAGTATGGATGGATTTCACCAGTCAGCAAGGTGATATTCATCTGGCATGCCCATCACAAGCCTTTGCGCTTATACCTACTGAAGTTATCGATTTTGAAAGCGTTAATGCCTTTTTAATTAAAGCATTACGTCAGGCACTGCCTGATAATGTTCAAGGCATTAGCTTAACTTTGCGCACCGAAGTGCTTGAAAGCCCTTATTACCACTACACCCATGGTTTACGAAAGCATGACGGTAACTGCCAGCGTATTGCTCACGGTCACCGTAGCCCTATAACTGTGTTTGAAAACGGCATTGCTGCGCCTAAATGGGATAAATACTGGGCCGATCGCTGGCAAGATATTTACTTAGGCAGTGAAGAAGATGTTGTCTCTGTGCACGCCTTAGCATTATCACCGCAAACCCGTATCTCTGATGACAGCCATTTGGGCTTTCATTATCAAGCCCCACAAGGTGACTTTCAATTGGCAATGCCAAAAGCGAATTGTGACATAATTCCCCACGACACCACCGTTGAGTTGTTAGCACAATTTATTGCTGACACTATGGCTGCTAAATCTCCAGATTCTGTGTTCAAAGTCATTGCCTTTGAAGGTGTGGGTAAAGGCGCCATCGCCGTTAAGTAAACTTAGCATTTTGAGTGTGAGCTGAATTAGCAAGGATTAAGGTTATTTATATGTTTTTGAAGGGATTAAAACTATCTTCATTGGTTATGGTTACGCTGTTTTCTGTTGCCAGTTATGGCAGTATTAATTTACAAGGCAAGTTAGAGCAAGGCGCGTTAGTGCGTGGCACTGTTCCTGCTGGTAGCGCAGTCAAGCTTAATGGCGAAGTGGTAAAAGTGACTCCAAAAGGCCAATTTGCTATTGGTTTTGAGCGCGAAGCAAAAACAGAGCAGCTGCTAGAAGTGACTTATCCTGATGGGTTAACACAACTTAAACCACTGACAATTGCGAGCCGTGAATATAAAATTGATCGCTTAACCGGCATTAGTAAAAAAATCATGCAGCCAGATCCTGTGGCGCAAGCTAGAGCTGCAAAGGACTCAAAGCAAACTCGCGCCGCACGTAATGTGTTCAGTGAGCAAGATGCCTTTATGCAAGCGTTTATCTGGCCGGTAACTGGCAGGATTTCAGGGATTTATGGTAGTCAGCGATTTTACAATGGTAAGCCGGGTAACCCGCATTATGGTGTAGATGTTGCCCGTCCTACGGGAACGGTTGTCGTGTCTCCGGCTGATGGGGTTATTACCTTATCAGTGCCAGATATGTTCTATTCAGGTGGCACGTTAATCATTGACCATGGATATGGTATTAACTCGACTTTTTTACATCTGAGTAAGTTATATGCCAAAGAAGGTGATGTGGTCACTCAAGGCCAACCACTAGCTGAAATTGGTGCGACAGGGCGGGTGACTGGACCGCATCTCGATTGGCGTTTGAACTGGTTCCAAAAGCGTCTGGATCCCGTGTCAATTGTGCCGTCAATGGAGAGTGTGCTTGCGGCTGAAAACAAGGCTAAAACCGCAGAAAAGCAATAAGCCAATATTACGACAAATAACCCTTCTTAAACAGGGCTGGTACTTAAAGCCGTTATGTTAATAACGGCTTTTTTATGCCGTTTTAATTTAGCTCGCTCGCAATAATGGCTTCGATCCCTAATGGATGCACTTTGACGCAAATGCCCTCGGCTTTAAAGGCAATTGTGGGATTGGCTAAGCGTTCATTATCCCCTTTAGGCGAGCTTTGCTTAACTTTAATGGCTGTTTCACCAGCGATGATAGGGGCGAGTGTCGGTACTTTTTCAACTAACTCGGTAACTAATTGCTCGCAGGTTTGTGCAGTAGAAGGCATGACTAGCTCAACATGTTCCCAGCCTTCAACGGGATAGCTTTTATCTGATGGGTAGGGCAGCTCAACACAAGTAACGTTTTTATCTGCCAGTGTCAGTGGCTGGGTCAGTTTAATGATCAATATCGGTCGGCCGTTAATCATATTATTCGAAATCACTTCACCGTGCTCACTGAATTGCTCTGTGAGTAATTTTGCTTTATCTGCGTCATTGACTCTTAAAGCGCAGTGATCACATTCAAGAGACAGTTTATCTAAACCAAGTTGGCTAATGAAGGCCTCAATGCGTGCGCTAAATTCTGGCCAAGTTTCTATTAAATAAGGGTAATTCATCGGTAGTATCCGTTTGTATAGGCTGGAGTATTAGTCGCACTCAACCGCTATCACGATATTGTTAATATTATTAAGCTGTGAAGGTTAAGGCCAAATTTCGATTGGGGTGCCTTCTTCGATGACTCGCCACAACTCATCCATTTCTTTATTAGTCACCGCAATACAGCCGTTAGTCCAATTGTATTGCTGAGCTTGTTCAGGGGGTAATTCTGAGTTGGGGTTTTGACCGTGGATCATAATCATGCCGCCAGGACTAACACCTAGGGCATTGGCACGTAATTTATCTTCTTCATTAGGGTAAGAAATATGAATTGATTTATAAAATGCACTGTCTGACTTTTTATAGTCTAAAACATAGCGGCCTTGGGGAGTGCGTTGATCGCCTTCTTTAAATTTATGGCCTTGTGGGGCATCGCCCATGGCAATTTGATAGGTTTTTAATACCTTGCCTTGCTGGTAGATAGACATTTTAGCTTCTGACTTGTTCACAATAACTAAATCAACTTTTGCTTGAGTTAATTTATCAACAGACGCAAGAACCGTACTAGACTGTAAAATGACGATAAAAATAAGGGATTTAACCAAGCGCATGCAGACTCCAAAAAAGCAGGATTTTCTAATTTGTTTTATGTTAATAATGTTAACATGAGTATCAGTTCAAAATATGCTTCGCATAAAAATGATTAGAGCAGATATCGTTAGTGATAATACCTTACTTTTTCCTTAGGGCGGTATTAAATTTAAGTGGATTGTAGAGTAACCCATGACGTTAGAAGATAAACACGATAACCATTATAAAAAGCAAATCCGAACCATTATATTTGGTACCGATACCCCTTTGGGTAAAGGCTTTGATATAACACTGATTATTTGTATTTTACTCAGTGTAACGCTGATTGTCTTAGACACGATAGATAGCGTTCATGCTCAGTATGGCCAAGCGATTTATTACGCTGAATGGGGGTTTACTTGGTTATTTACCTTTGAGTATTTGCTGAGAATATACGGCTCACTTAATCGCTGGTCCTATATGCGTAGCTTTTATGGCATTGTGGATTTAATGTCAATTCTGCCAAGCTTTTTAGCGCTGATTATCCCAGGAGCCAATATTTCATTGGCCTTTAGAGTATTACGGTTATTCAGAATTTTCAGAGTGTTAAAGTTATTACGCTATTTAAGTGAAGGCAATATTTTACTTAAGGCGATGATCCACGCTAGACGCAAAGTCTTCATCTTTTTCTTTTCAGTGAGTCTGATTATTATGGCGCTGAGTGTGGTGATGTATGTGGTTGAGGGGCCAAGTAACGGGTTTACTTCGATCCCTAAGTCCATGTATTGGACTATCGTTACCATAACCACGGTTGGATATGGTGATATCACTCCGCAAACCAATTTAGGCCAAGCCATTGCATCGCTGACCATGTTGATAGGTTATTCTATTATTGCGATACCAACGGGAATATTAACTGCTGAAATTTCCCATGAAATGGGCGCAGAAAGAGAACTGAATAAAGATTTAAGAAAATGCAGTAACTGCGGCGCTCGTGGTCATCAATTACATGCATTGTTTTGCCATCACTGTGGCAGTGAGTTAGAAATCAGCAACCTTGAAGGGGAGTCATGACCGAAGCTAAATTTGTTCAAGGGCCAATATTTCGTCATATATTGGTTATGAGCTCCACCGCCGCAGTGGGAATTTCTGCGCTGTTTGTGGTGGATTTATTAGATATCTTTTTCCTCAGTTTGCTCGGTGAGTTGGAATTAGCTGCCGCCGTGGGTTATGCCGGGGCGATTTCTTTTTTTACGACTTCAATTGGGATTGGTTTATCCATTGCGCTTGGGGCGCTTGTCTCCCGTGCTGTTGGCGCTAAAAATATGGTGCTAGCTAAAAGAATGTTGCTTAACAGCGCGTTGATCTCTCTGCTAACCAGTATTTTTGTTGCGATTGTGGTGTTTATATTTATTCCCGAGTTACTGGCTCTCATTGGCGCAACGGGGAAAACTGCGGTGTTGGCGCAAAGTTATCTGCAAATTTTGGTGCCTTCTTTACCTTTTATTTGTTTAGCTATGGCGTTAGGTGGCGCTTTAAGAGCCATTGGCGATGCGAAATTGTCCATGTTGTCTACCTTAGCGGGTGGCGGTGTAAATCTGGTACTAGATCCGATATTCATTTTTGCCTTAGGGATGGGCATTGAAGGCGCAGCAATTGCCTCAGTTATTGCCCGAATTGCGGTATTTGTGGTCTCTGCCAGAGGGGTCATTGTGAAGCATAAGATGTTAGGTCAGTTTAACCGTCAGCATTTTGTTGAAGATATTAGCATTGTTTATTCCATTGCTCTGCCTGCGATGATTACCAATGTGGCGACACCAATTGGTAACGCGGTGGTCACTAAAGCGGTTGCTGATTTTGGTGACAGTTATGTTGCTGGTTGGGCGGTGCTTGGTAGGTTAATCCCCGTAAGCTTTGGGATGATTTTTGCTTTAAGCGGCGCAGTAGGGCCTATTATCGGGCAAAACTATGGCGCGCAAGAATTTGAACGAGTAAAAGAAAGCTTAACTAAGGCGATTCAATTTTGTTTTGTTTACGTGTTAGTGGTGTCGTTATTGCTGTTTTTATCCAGAAATGTGATTGTGTCAGCCTTTGATATGAAAGGTGACGCGGCAGATATTATTTTGTTTTTCTGTAAATACATTGCAATATTTTTCGTGTTTTCAGGGGTGTTATTTGTCGCTAATGCCGCATTTAATAATCTTGGTAAACCCAAATACTCAACTTTTTTTAATGTAGGTAAAGCGACCTTAGGCACCATTCCTTTTGTTTATTTTGGCGCGCAAATGGGCGGCGTATACGGCGTATTAATTGGTCAAGCGATTGGGTCTATTTTATTTGGTGTTGGCGGAGTGTGGTTGGGTTATCGTTTGGTTGATAAGCTTCAAGCGGCTTCACAAGGGCCTCAGCAGCTAATTAAGCCACAGACCATTGATGATGAGATTGAATTAGAAATGAGCCCGACCAGCTCACCTCAGTCGTCATCATATATTCAGTTAGCGCAATTAAACGAAGAGCCATTGTGTGAAGAGATTGTCCGTGATGGGGATTTAGATAACCCGCGAACGCCGAAAAGCTAGTGCATCACAGATTGACTCAAGTCGCTGTCTGAATGCTGCCTTGTAAAACTCAATGGGCAACAAGATGTAAAAAGCCCTCAACATAGTATGTTGAGGGCTTTTTTAATAATCTTTTTATAAAGGTCTTTTTATAAAAACCTTTGTGGCGATTAAGCTTGGGTATTTTCCTTGGCTTCAAGCACTTCAGCTGCAGAGTTGTTGTCTGCTGCTAACAATTGTTGCTCTTCTTCTAAAGCAATTCGCGCTCGCTCAGCTTTTGAAATATAGCCAACCTTTGGATTTTTTTGCGGATTATCCGGCGTAATTTTATTTTTTTTGGCTTTAGCCCGCTTGGCGGTCTTTTTTATCATTAGCTGTTTTCTGTTCATGATACTTGGTAACTCTTTTAAAAAGTGCCAGCAGGGCACGATTTGGAAAATAAAATTAGCTAGTGGTGCGCTAAGCTAAATGTCTTGAATAGCGCTAAGTTTAGCGCAATCTACTATGGGTATACAGTATAACTGCGTTATTTATTGATCTTGTGCTAATTAGCCAGTTTGAATGTTAATGGAATTAACATTTAGGCACCAAAGGTTAATACTTACGGCTAAATTTCTGAATGTCGGCTGCAGTTGCACCATCATTGCATTCGCCTCGAATCTCACCTCTGCCTTCACTGACATTGCGATGAAGTACAATATAGCCTTCTTTACAGTAGCCATTCATATCGAGGGTTTTCTCTAGACCTAAATCCACCTGAGCACTCCATAGCGCCAAAAAGTCGGCTCGACGCTCCTGTTCTCTTGCATAACTGCGGGCATCTTGCTTACGGCGATCAACACGCTGCTGATGTGGCAGTGGATCTTCTATACCGCGGTCTGTTGCATTAGCGACCTTAGCTTTATAAGTAAATAGTTTGATGCCTTCGCCTTTTATTGATGAGCTAAAGGTATCTCTATATTTACCTGCGAATAATTCGGGATCGGGTGCTTGGGTTGCACATGCACTGAGGAGTAATGTACTGGTAAGCGTAAATAAAAACTTGAACACTAAATTAATCCTTCTGGATTTTATCTGTAAAAAATAGCTGTCAGATATTGGCGATGGATGATTGGGGGCTTGAGGCTGCTTGTTATCAAGGGCGTAAAACAAATGTACTGGCTTAAATCAATTCAAGCCAGCAGTTATCTCAATAAAAGCGCTTAAGCGTATTGTTTCGATAAATAAGCAATAATGTCCTTAGACTCATACATCCACTGAGTTTGACCATCTTGTTGTATTTTTAAACATGGCACTTTTAAGTGACCGCCTTCATTAACCAGTTGCTGTTTATGAACGTCTTGTTTGGCATCAACTGTAGCAATATTAAGGCCTTGGCGGCGAATTGAACGGCGCACCTTAACGCAAAAAGGACAAGCGGCATATTGATAAAGGGCTAACGACTTTGTTTGCTCATCAATTTTAGCTTGTTCAATGATAGGTCGCTGACGCTTTTTAGGAGGGAAAACAAAGTTAAGTAATAAGATGATACGGCCAAGGATCCAACGAATGACAAACATACTGCTTCCTTAAATATTCAGTTTTAATAATTGATCTTGTTATTTTATGTAATGGATTAAACAGCTTTTGCGATAATCCATTTTTACCGCAATCCATTTTGCTACAGTTTACGTGATGTTTATCACAGAGAACAGCACTGTATCTATTACAGTGCTGTTCTAAAATGTTAGTGACGCTCTGTTTTGAATCGAATTTTACTTAGTTAGCATCCAGACTTAAGGTCGCTAAGGCCGCATTTTTGTCGGTATTGACTCTGCTTTCTAAAATAAACACTCGACTTGGGTCGATTTGAGCCTGCTCTACCAAAAAGGTTTTAACCGCGTTAGCACGTTGCTGAGCTAATTCGCCGAGTTCGTCTTCTGAGATATCTTGCTGATTAAGAGTAAAGTTATATAAAGCGATGTGCCAGCGAGTTTGAAGCTCGACACTGTCAATTTGTGGGTGCTCTTCACTAATGGCTTGTTTAATTAACTGCGGATCTAGTTGTAAATCTGATTGATATAAAGCTATTAATGCGTCAGTTAATGGCCCTTGCTGAGGGTATTGGCTAGCAGATAAATCCGCCGGTAATTCCTCTGCGGGTATTTGTGCTAATTGCGCCAGCTTTTGATGTAACTGCTGTACTTGCAAGGCTTGTTGGTCGTTAACTAAATCAACGTCACCTCTAACATTAAGCTTCAGTAGCGGTCTATCGTTAAGGGCCTTTGCCAGTGATGTTAATGTGCTTTGCTGCTTATCAGTAATATCAAATTGACCATAATCAAATGCAATTTTATCCATCTCGTCATCATCACCGCCAACTAAACCTGCCAACAGTGAAAACGGCGCTGTGATGGCTTTGGTAATGACGTTAGTGATAGCGGTCATCACAATGCCGCCAATGCTGAAACTTGGCGAGTCTAAATCACCATCAACATCAACCCCGAGGTCTATCACACCATGTCGGTCTTGTAATAGGGCAATGGCTAAGGTGATAGGCAAAGAAGTGGCGAGGGAGCTATTCGTGGGTTTACCCAGTTGTAATTGATCAATAACCAAATGATTACTACCCACTAATTGATTATTTTCTAGCTGATAATTAAGCGCTAGCGACAATTGGCCCTTGTCGATGTAATAGCCCGCGTAGGTACCAGAATAGGGGTTAACTGAAGTGAGCTCCACCTTATTAAAGGCTAAGTTTAAATCAAGGTATGGGTTAGCTAATAGCGGGTTTACATCGCCTTTTAACGTCACAGGGGCATATTTATCGATTTTACCGGCTAAATCAACTGAAGCTCTAGTGTCTGGATTGGAAGATAATTGGGTGATCTCACCATTAAGTTGCTCAATTCCTGAGGCAAAGTTTGGTGTTAATGAATTATCGGCAAAGAAGGCGGAGCTATCTTTAAAAGCAACTCTATAAATCGATAAGTTAAATGCTGCTTCAGTGGTATCTGAGGTGGCGACTTGGGCGTTGATTTGCGCTTTTGCCTCATTGTTTGAAGATAATGCGGCCTCTGCAGGTGCTGTTTCAGGTGCTGTTTCAGGTGCTGCTTCGGTGACGATCGTACTATCAGCGGGCTGAACTTGGCTAACGACTAAGTCGGCAATGTTAGTGCTTCTATCTTCAGCAATGATCAAACGGCTAAATAGGGTATCAAACAAGATTTCATCAATGGACAGGGATTTAGCGTGTTGATCAAACTTAAGCTCACTAACAGTCATCGCTTGCCAGTTTAGCAGTGGCTGTTTAAGCAAATTATCTTTTATCTTTAAATCAATGATTGAAGCTTGGCCTTGATAGATTAATTTATCCTTAGTATCCGCACTGATATGACCTTTGGTACTGAAAAAACCGGATTCAAGGGTGATGTTCATAAATGGCGATATATAGGGCTGTAACTTAGCTAAGCTGGCATTTTGATAATCAAGTTCGGCTTCTAAATTGATATTTTTAGCATCAAATTGGCCGCTAGAATCAATGCGGCTTTGATTATTGATATCAACGCCCATCTGGTAGCTTAGGGGTAATGATAGATCAGATTTAAATTGCTCTGTTGACAGTGATAAGCCACTAAACAGCCAATAATTTTCAAGCTCAGTGGCAACACTTTCAGTGACTTCAATTTTATAGTCACTTAGGTTCAGTTTATTTAACGTGACTAGCCATTGTGGTTCACTTTCAGTATTTGAGTTTGGCTCAATGACGTCAGTGTTAGCGTTTTTAGGTGCATTAATCGTTGAATTAGCTGCAGGCTCTGAGGTGCCTAAAATGTGCTCAAACTGTTCAAGTTTTGGTGAGAATAAATTCACGAAATTGATATTCTCTGGCGCTGCAGTAAGCCAGAAGTCAGCATTGTTTGTTTGCAGCTCATTGATATCAATGCTGCGCTTGGCCGTTGATACGGTTATCCCATTAAGAGCAAGTAAACCAATACTGGCGACGTTTCTGTTAGCATCTTTGGCGGTTAAATTTTTTAGGGCAAAATCAGTGTTTGTTAGTGAAACTTCTATTGGGGTGTCAGGGCTTTTTTGCGTGATTAAAAAGGTGCTATTGAGCTTGATATCAGCTGATGTCAGGCTAGCCTCAAATAAGCTATCGATCAAACGCCAATAAGGCGTTACTGACAGTGAATTGACATCCAATTGGCCACTAACTATCAGTGGGCTAAGTTGCACTTGGCCATTGAGGGTAATTTTACCGGTTTGATTATCATCAAGCTTCAATGAAAATTGATTGGCGTTAGTGCTGCTATCTAATAGCGCCGTGGTGCTAAATTGCTTTAGTAATATTGATATCTCGTTATAGCTTAAAGCTGAATCGGTAATGGCATCGGTAATCTTAATATTTGCATTGGCAAAAGTGAAATTGTTGATGTTGAAGGAGATAGGGTCACTGTCATTGGGCTCTGGTTTAACTTCTTCATCAATCGAATTGTTGGCTAAGGTGGTGACAATATCTGAAAAATTATATTGGTAAGCACTATTAGAACCGTTAGCGCTTGACGCAAATCTTGCTAAGGCGACATCAGTACCATCAATAGTCAGGTAGTCTAGTGATACATCTAAGTTAAAAAGAGACTTCCACACCATAATATCGGTGGCAATATGGTTAATGTGCATGAAGGTGTTAGCTGTGTCATCTTCTGCGATATTGATGTTATCGACACTCAATTCAAAGCTGAAAGGGTTAATCTTGATGGCTTCAATGCTGACATCTCTACCGAGTAAAGCTGATAGGCTTTTAGGCAGTTGTTTTGTTGCGATAAAAGGGATTAATAATCCTAATATCATGACAAAAATCAGATACAACATCGCAGTGTAAATGACGATTTTTTGGTAACGAGGGCGCTGTTTGAATGCTAATGTTAACGCTTTTAAAGATGACTTCATAAACATCGAGCCTATTGCTGAATAATGGCTATAGTTGAATTTAGACATTTTAACCAAATTAAGGTTCAGTTACTCGTCGGTTTTAAAACTTTTTTACAATTTATCTTCATTTGCTTTTTAAATAGACAATTGCGAGGTTACAAATTAAGCTTATGTATTAATGAATAATTTCTTCATTTAGATTTTTGGGCTGCTGTGGTATCAAATTACCTGTCTTGGTTAGCTATATAGATTAATCAATGCTTTATCTCGTGGTGTAATAGCCAAGGGTAATTTCTTACTCAGATGTAGCAACTGTATGGTTTGATTCTCTTAAAAAAAGGATGCAAGGATGCAAATTAGACTCGCTTCTGAACTTGATCTCAATGTTCTAGTCACATTATTTGATGATTATAGGCAAAGTTTAGGCTTTAATGCTGAACCGCAAAAATGTCGCCACTTTGTTAACTCCCGTTTAGCTGAAAATGATTCGATGATATTCGTGGCGTTAGAAGATGAACAAGCATTAGGCTTTGTTCAGTTATACCCATCCTATTCTTCTTTATTATTAAAATCGGTTTGGTATTTTGATGATGTGTTCGTTGCTGAAGAGTTTCGAGGCAAGGGGATCGCGACTGCTCTGCTCGATAAAGCTAAAACGTTAGCACTAGGCACAGAGGTCCTTTTTGTAAAACGAACTCAGGTCAATAAAAATGAGCTAAGCTCAAGCTTGACGAATATGACTGAAGTTGAGGGAATGTACCTTTACCACAGTGAACCTTAGTTATAAATTTTATTATTGAGTCAGCCCCTAGTATAACCTTTGGAAATTGATAAAATGCCAAAGGTTTTTTTATGTCCGAGGATTTTAGATTGAACAAGAGTTTAATAGTCAATGTCATCGCCGCTGCATTAGTTGTTGCGGGGCATTTTTTAGCTTTACCAGTGGTTTTTACTATTGGTTTATTTGCCTTGTCAGGCGCAGTGACAAACTGGCTGGCAGTGCATATGTTATTTGAAAAAGTACCAGGCTTATATGGCTCAGGTGTGATCCCATCTCGCTTTGAAGAGTTTAAAGGTGGCATTAAGCATCTGATGATGGAGCAGTTTTTTACTCAAGAAAATATTGATAGATTACTGACGGAAAATAATGCTTCAGCAATAGACTTAACACCCGTTATTGAAAAGGTGGATTTAGAGCCATCATTTGATGCGTTAATCACTACAGTAGAGCAATCATCATTTGGTGGAATGCTAGCAATGTTTGGCGGTACAGAAGCTTTAATACCGTTAAAAGAGCCTTTTATCGAAAAAATGAAGCTATCGCTGACTGACCTTGCTCAAAGTGAAGCGTTTAATCAAATCCTTATAAACGAGTTAGAACAGCCCAACGTGATGGCGGACTTACAAGCGAAAGTCGCAAATATTGTTGAGCAACGTTTAAATGAATTAACCCCAGAAATGGTTAAAGATATTATTCAAGAAATGATCCGTAAACATTTAGGCTGGCTGGTTGTTTGGGGCGGCGTATTTGGCGGTATCATTGGTGCTGTAGCGGCGTTAGTACAAGCGTAAGTTTTCTTGCTTTGCTCGATTAATAATCGACAATAGTCCTAATCTCCACTACTTTTAAGCGAGTGAGTTTAAATTGAAGGAGTGCCAATGTCCCAGCATCATAAGATTAACTATATCGAATTACCGGTTAAAGACTTGATCAAGACAAAGGCATTCTTTACCGAAGCATTTGGTTGGCAATTTAAAGATTACGGCCCTGAATACAGCTGCTTTTTAGATGTAGGTATTGAAGGCGGCTTTTATGTTGCTGATGAAAACTTCAAGGTGAGCTGTGGTAGCCCACTTATCGTGTTATACAGCCAATGTTTAGAAACTAGCCAGCGGAACATTATTGCTGCTGGTGGCAGTATTGTTAAAGCGATATTTAACTTTCCTGGCGGAAAACGATTTCATTTTGACGATGTTAACGGCAATGAATATGCCGTTTGGTCAGAATAATGATCGCCTCCAGTGGCCCGAATGGCCCACGTAATCCTTGTATGGCAAATTGCTGCTTAGATGAAGCTGATATTTGTCTTGGTTGCCACCGAAGCTATGATGAAATTCTTGCTTGGCATACTATGAATGATGCTGAAAAATTGGCTTTAGTTGATAGTTTAAAAATTAGGGCAGAGCAAAGAAAGCCCTATTAATCGAGCGATTAAATTTATGCTGATTAAAAAGCGCTGCTAAACGACATGTTTAGCAGCGCTTTTTGGATAATGGGGCTTTTAAATCATCATGGGTTTAGAGTTATTATTCGATCTCAGTTTTGAACAGTTTGAAGCCGCGAGCTTGATAATTGAGTAAGGCACTAGGATGATCTAAAGAGCAGGTATGAACCCAGACGCGTTGGGTGCCTGAAAGTGTCCATGCATTCTCAATGGCTTGGCTTAGTAAATAACCGCCCATTCCTTGGCCGATAAAACGATTGCCTAAACCAAAATACATGATTTCAACGTTACCCTGTGCTTGTTGTTGCAGCTCAAAGTAGCCCGCTGGTGAGCCTTGAAAATAAGCCACATACAGATGCAAGTTGTCAGCCTCGCTGTAAGCTTGCCATTGCTCATCAGTCCAAGACAACTTGTCGGTCCATTGCCAAGCACTCCCCACAAACTGATATAAAAATTTATTAAATTCAAATTGTTGTTTTTCAGCTTTGATGACGGTGAGATCTTTAGCATCTAATTTGGGATTGAATTGTTCAAGGCAAAGCATTTCAAGATGAAAAATGGAAACGGCAGTCATAGTGGCTTTTTATATGGTGGAAGTTGTAGCTGCAGTTTAACTGGAAACGAATAAAGTTTGAATTGAATCATTAATGAAAATTGGTGAACAGTAACTAAAACAGCCACCTATAATTTAGATGGCTGTTAAATGACTTATGACACTAGATTATGCTTAATAAGCACTGTCATGCACATTTTTAACGGCACGGCCTGATGGGTCGTTAATGCCTTGTAAGCTTGCATCCCAAAGTAAGGCTTCAGGGGTTGAGCAGGCTACCGTTTTGCCTCCTGGCACTGTTTCGGCTGCGGTTTCTAGGGGGAAGAACTCTTCAAAGAAACAGCGGTAGTAATAAGCTTCTTTAGATTCTGGGGTGTTGTATGGGAATCTAAATTTAGCATTTGCGAGCTGCAAGTCATCAACTTGTTCTGCGGCAATATCTTTTAGGCCGTCAATCCATGAATAACCAACACCATCACTAAATTGCTCTTTTTGACGCCATACCACTTCATGGGGAAGAGCGTGTTCAAAGGCTTCACGTAAAATGTTCTTTTCAATGCGGCCATCTTTAGACATCTTGGCTTCGGGGTTAATGCGCATTGCCACATCCATAAACTCTTTATCTAAGAATGGTACACGGGCTTCTAGTCCCCAAGCTGCCATGGCTTTGTTAGCACGCAAGCAATCAAATAAATGTAATTTATCCAGCTTTCTGACTAATTCTTCATGGAATGCCTGTGCATTTGGCGCTTTATGAAAATACAAGTAACCACCAAATAATTCATCAGCCCCTTCGCCTGACAGTACCATTTTAATACCCATAGCTTTAATTTTACGGGCCATTAAATACATAGGTGTCGCCGCACGAATGGTGGTGACATCATAAGTTTCTAAGTGGTAAATCACTTCTTTAATCGCATCTAAACCTTCCTGGAAGGTGAAATGAATTTCATGGTGAATAGTGCCAATTGAATCAGCAACTTTTTTGGCAGCGATTAAATCTGGTGCGCCTTCAAGTCCCACTGCAAATGAATGCAGTTGCGGCCACCAAGCATCGGTTTCACCGTCGTTTTCGATACGATGCTTAGCATAAGTTTGAGTAATCGCTGAAATTACCGATGAATCTAGGCCGCCAGATAACAATACCCCATAAGGGACATCAGACATTAATTGACGTTTTACAGCGGCTTCTAGCGCATCACGTAATTCTTCTTTGCTGGCTGGGTTATCTTTTACTGCGTCATAATCACACCAGTCACGGTGATAATACTGGGTTAAATCGCCATCTTTTGAGAAATGGTAATGGCCTGGTTTAAATTCTTCAACGGTTTTACATACTGGCATTAGAGCTTTCATTTCTGATGCAATATAGTAGTTACCTAAGCTATCGCGGCCTGAATACAATGGAATAATCCCCATGTGATCACGGCCAATTAAGAAGGCATCTTGAGTTTTATCGTAAAGCACAAACGCAAAAATACCGTTTAATTTATCTAAAAAATCGACACCGTATTCTTGGTATAAGGCCAAGATAACTTCACAATCAGAGTTGGTTTTGTAGCGGTATTTGTCGCCTAACTCAGCTTTCAGTTGTTTGTGGTTATAAATTTCACCGTTAACCGCCAGCACAATGGTTTCGTCTTCACTGATTAATGGCTGAGCGCCATGATCGACATCGACAATGGCAAGTCTTTCATGGGCAAGAATGACTTTATCATCGGCATAGACACCAGACCAGTCTGGTCCACGGTGACGCAATAGCTTAGACATTTCTAAAGCCACTTGACGCAATTCTTTAGCGTCTGATTGGATATCTAAAATCGAAAAAATTGAACACATAATGTGGCTCCAGCAAATATCAGGTTAAATCTAATTTAAAAGGTCACTTAAAATTGATGATTACAAACTTAAGGATCTGTATCTGAAATCTACTTTGACAGCATTTTTATCAGTGTACAAACTCTTTTGTTGAATTATTCTTGTTAAATTAGCCTTTTGGTTCGGAAAAATCTAACTTTGAAGCTATCAATTTTGAGGATCGTTTAAATATAGTGAGTTTTTGTTGAGGTATCTATATTTAACGGTGTGGATATAGACTCAGATTTTATGATTATGGAATCAAAATTAATAAATAAAAAACCAATAAAAACATTGTTATTTTGGTTGTTATTTGTACAAAAATGCCGCTTTATGATTAACACAAAACGGCATTGC
>NZ_MCTY01000023.1:0-8563 GCF_002873635.1 Shewanella sp. 10N.286.52.B9 | reverse complement strand
CTCGCGCCACCGATGCCATTTATATAAAAATCTTCCCAATGCTTTTCAGGAAAGGCGATGGCGTCATCTTCGGTTTTGGTGAGCGGCGTGCGTCCTTTAATGGTTCGCGCCTTACGGATGGTTTTGTTCACAGTCTTATCTTCGATATGACCAAGGAAATCGTTTTGGTTTTTGCGATACCATGCAGCGTAATTCAATCGCTGCTCATGCGGGGTAGCATTACGCAAGGGATTCATGGACGCAGTGCCGTGCTTGTTTGCCAACCAATCTGTAAATGCCGTCAATCGATGAATATGCTTATTCACGTTACTGGTTGAACTTGGCACCCAATACAAACCTGATGGGTCAAGTCCATCCTCACCAATCGTTCCTGTATACAACCGCTTAGAAAAGGTCTGAAAGAGCAACTTCGGATCGTCAAACAATCCTCTATTTGCTTCCATATAATCCAGCAACAAGGACACCGCTTGAATAAACCCATTCATGACGGAGTTACTCACACCGTCTGCCTCTAGCTTGAGTAGGTAGTCTGTGACCGTACTTAACTCTCCTTGCTCAGTTAGCAAGATAGGCAGTTGGCTTTTGATGCCCGTATTGTCCTCTACAATCGTTGCTCTAACTTTTACTGATGACAAACCATGTTTTCCTTATACATATCGTACACACCATTTACTATACACCTGTCATGTTAAATATGCAAAAAAAAGGCAGATTTCTCTACCTTAATACACATTATACACCCTTTAAAGTTACTATATATAAGCATAAGGAGTTTGCTAAACAAATAGGTGTGAACTTCACGTTTGGGCGGTTCTGCTCATGTACAAAGCAGGTACATTGTCTGAGTCAATCCTTTCAAGGCCTATAAGTGTTTAACGGTGAACCCTTTGTGGAATACATCCAATCTAATCCCCTTTCTTGCTACGTCATTCTTTGCTACCGCCCAAGCTATATGAGCGGTTAAATAAAGAAAACTCTCTTAAAATATGATCGATATAAGGGAGGGTTACAACTTCCGCTGCTTCAACGTATAACGCACCTTACGCGGATTCACTTATGTTCATCTTACTGACTACCTAGCACTCACCCGATTTGTGGTTATCAGGAGGATCGTCCTCTCGCGATTTAGATCCCGAATAGTCCATGACCATTCTTCGTTACATTGTCAGAGCCGCTACTTTATTCAGGCTCATAGGTTCATCTGGTACTACAGATGGTTCACACATTAAGCGGTGAACAGCGCTTCATACGACTTCACGTCGCACGCCCCATTTCGCGTTAAAGTATTTACTCAGCACCAGAGCAAGCTCACAGTTTTTCATTAGAATATAATGTGACCAGCCATAGATGCAGGCGATATCAATTTATAGGATCTCATCGCCATTCCAATCCCTGTCAATTTGGGAAATATCACGGGAGACTTTGTATAAATACCATCCGAGCAAAGCGATAATACAAAGGATTATAAAGGTAAAAAGCATATCATCCCCTTAGAGCTTTCATGTGACGTAACTACAGGGCTTACCATGGCAATTGAGTGCCATCGTAGACAAAAAATGAACCTGAATGTTTAAGTTTTAAATTGTCGATGACATTAAGCATGCCTTTAACACTCTCTTCTACTGTTACCTTGCCTTCCTTGCCACCCATATCGGTTTTTACCCAACCTGGATGAATTGCCATGGTCTTCACTCCCGCTTCGGATAATTCACAGGCTAGAGATTTAATTATTTGGTTGAGGGCCGCTTTTGATGCTCGATAGCTGTATCGTCCCCCTGAGCGGTTATCATCAATACTGGCCAGTATTGAGGTCATCCCGATTATGGTTTTATCTTGGCCGGCTAGAATATTATTGAGCAAGGCCTGCGTGATTAACATGGGTGCGATGGTATTGACCTTTAACACCTCTAGCCATCTTTGCTGATCCATATTGCCTAAGTTGTCACATCCTTCACCACTCACCCCAGCATTATGAATAAGTACATCAATAGGTTGCTCTTTAAACACCTCAGTTAAAGCGAGAATATCTGTTTCATGACTAACATCTAGAGCATAAGGGCGAATGGTTGAATACTGTTGTGCTAACAGGGTTAACTCATGCGCTGAATCAATATCGCGACAGCAAGCGATGACCTTGTAATGTCGCTGTGCATATTGCTTTGCAAGCTCTAATCCTAAGCCACGATTAGCTCCAGTAATAAAAACGGTTTTCATTGAGTGCCTCTTATCAGTTTCAATCTTGTCTAATACCAATCAATATAAGTTGCGAAAAGCTGGCCAATGCTGCTGCATTGACCAGCTCTAAGGGTAAGAGTCGTGTTTATTTCATTAATACATTTTTACCATTAACTTTCTGCACGCTTATCAAGACGACCACTAAAGCGGGTCAAAGCAAGCGCTATCAGTACAACTACTGCACCTACCCAAGGTGTATGCATTAAGCCTGCTTCAGCGACAACCATCCCTCCGCCCCATGAACCAAGTGCAATACCAACGTTAAAGGCGGCAATGTTTAAACCGGAAGCAACATCCACTGCATCTGGTGTATATTTTTCAGCAAGTTTCACTACATATACTTGTAAACCTGGAACATTACCGAATGCAAATGCCCCCCAAACTAAAATCGTGGCTACCGCGGCAATAGGGTTAACGGCGGTAAAATTGAACACGATAAGCACAGCTGCAAGACCAGTAAAAATAATGCTAAGGGCTTTTATTGGGCCCATTTTATCGGCCATTTTTCCGCCCCAAATATTACCAATCGCAACTGAAACTCCATAAACCAACATAATTAAACTAATTGCATTCGCACTAAAGCCAGTTTCTTGCTGCAAAATAGGAGCAAGGAAAGTGAATGCTGTAAAAGTGCCGCCATAACCCAGTGCAGTAATCGCATAAACCAGTAATAATCTAGGTTGAGTTAATACCTTAAGCTGCGATGAAAGCTTAGCTGCAGCAGGTTGTTTTAAGTTATTTGGTACTAAGAAAGCACTACCAATTAATGCGATTAAACCTAATAGCGCAACAACTAAGAAGGTTGATTGCCAGCCAAAGGTTTGACCTATGTATGTCCCAAGCGGCACGCCTGTGACTAACGCCACGGTTAAACCAGTGAACATAATCGCAATGGCGCTGGCGGCTTTTTCTTTTGGTACCAGACCGGTAGCAATGGTTGAACCAATGGAGAAAAATACACCATGGGCTAAACCTGTCAAAATACGAGCGATAATCAGGGTGTTATATCCAGGTGCTTGCCATGCAACTAAGTTACCGACAACAAACAGTGACATGACGGTAATCAATACGTGTTTACGATTCCACTTTCCTGTTAAAGCCGTTAAAACCGGGGCGCCAATGGCAACACCAAGTGCATAAAGGCTAACCAGCAAGCCTGCTGAAGGCAGTGATATATTTAGGTCGGAGGCCATGGTCGGGAGTAGCCCCACGATCACAAACTCCGTTGTTCCAATAGCAAAGGCGCTGAGCGTCAATGCAAGAAGTGCTAAAGGCATAATATTTACTCTCTGTTGTTTGAAAATGACCAGCAATAGCCGATGTATTGGTCGCTATGCCGTCGCGTTGTTAATTGATGGGGGGCATTTTGCATTTAAGATGTTTTGTGAAAAACAGAGGTTTTTACAAATGATATTTGTTATAAATGCAATAAAGCTGATGAGCGATTGGATAAAGTTGAGGGAAATAGCATGCGAACAAAATCTGATGATTTAGCCATTTTACTAGCTGTAGTCGATACCGGAGGTTTTTCAGCGGCAGCAGAGAGCCTAGATATCCAAGTCGCGCGAGTATCCAGAGCGGTCAGTAAAGTGGAGAGTCAACTTGGGGTCACTATTTTAAACCGAACCACTAGACGTATTGAATTAACCGATGAAGGACGCCAGTTCATTGACTCTGTGCGGGTGGGATTAATGCAATTACAGCAGGCGGAAGAAGATATTATTTCCCGTGGGGAATTGCCCAAAGGCCGTTTACGTGTCGACGCGGCTAGTCCGTTTGTGTTTCATCAACTGGTGCCATTGGTGCAGTCATTTAATCAAGCCTATCCCGATATTGAGCTAGAAATAACTTCCAATGAAGGCATTGTGGATTTACTAGAAAAGAAAACCGATTTAGCAATCCGTATTGGTACCTTGAGCGATTCAACGCTACATGCTCGGTCGCTGGGTCGAAGCCCCTTGTATATTGTGGCTTCACCAGAATATATCTCAAAACGCGGGATCCCCACTAAAAGCAGCGATCTTGCTCAGCATAATCTCATTGGATTTGTCGCCCCCAAAATTTTGAATGACTGGCCTTTAAAAGGTTTTACCCAACTAGACGCTTTGATGTCATCAAGTAATGGCGAAACCATTCGACAAATTGTGTTGGCAGGAAATGGCATTGCATGTCTATCAGGGTTTATGGTGAATAAAGATATTGTCGAAGGACGTTTAATTTCGCTGTTGGAGAGCGAAAAAATCAGTCATCCAAGAAGAGAACAAGTCAACGCTGTGTATTATAAGACTTCTTCTGTGGCCAAGCGGATCTCCGCTTTTATTGATTTTATTAAGCCAAAGCTAACCCTGTAACCCGCTTAAACAAGCTGATTATTGCAATTTCTACAAATATCATTTGCCTTTATTGCTATAAATGATTGGTGACTCATTTGCTAGTATGCCCCTATCAAATGAAGAGGGCTCAACTATGTCACTATCACTATTTAAACCATTCACATTGGGTGGACTCACACTCAAAAACCGCATTGTCATGCCACCGATGACGCGTTCAAGAGCCAGTCAGCCTGGTGATGTCGCAAATGACATGATGGCAACCTATTACGCTCAGCGTGCCAGTGCAGGATTGATTGTGTCTGAAGGTACGCAAATTTCAGCGACGGCAAAAGGCTATGCATGGACCCCAGGTATTTACACACCTGAGCAGATTGCTGGTTGGCGTAAAGTGACAGACGCTGTGCATGCCAAACAAGGTGCTATTTTCGCGCAGCTTTGGCATGTGGGAAGAGTCACTCACCCAGATAACATCGGTGGTGAGCAACCGATTTCTTCCTCCGCATTAAAAGCGGAAAACGTCAAAGTATTCGTTGATAATGGCAGTGATGAACCTGGTTTTGTTGACGTCGTTCAGCCTAGAGCGATGACAAAAGCCGATATTCAGCAAGTGATTGAAGATTACCGTCAAGCCGCATTGAATGCCATTGAGGCAGGCTTTGATGGCATTGAACTGCATGCCGCTAATGGTTATTTAATTAACCAATTTATTGATTCAGAGGCGAATGATCGCACTGATGAGTACGGTGGATGTCTTGAAAACCGTCTTCGTTTTCTTGATGAAGTTGTTACTGCAATGGTCGATGCCATTGGCGCTGATCGCGTTGGTGTGCGCTTGGCACCTTTAACAACCCTCAATGGTACTGTTGATGCTAACCCTATTGAGACTTATACCGCTGCCGCAGCGTTACTCAATAAACATCATATCGTGTACCTACATATTGCTGAAGTCGATTGGGATGATGCACCAGATACACCCGTCTCATTCAAACGTGCAATGCGCAATGCTTTTCAAGGCGTGCTGATCTACGCAGGTCGTTATGATGCGGAAAAAGCAAAGCAAGCTATTGATGACGGACTGGCTGATATGATCGGCTTTGGTCGACCTTTTGTGGCGAATCCCGATCTTCCTGAACGTCTACTTCACGGCTACCCATTGGCAGAGCATGATCCAAACACCTTGTTTGGTGGTGGTGAGAAAGGTCTGATTGATTATCCAACGTATAAAGCTTAAGGGGGTAAGTATGTTTAAGGTATTTAAAGGTCACGGACTTGAGACTAGAAACCGTATCGCGATGGCGCCGATGACTCGTTCACGCACGTCTCAACCTGGTGATGTACCAAACGAGATGATGGCAACCTACTACCGTCAGCGTGCCAGTGCTGGACTCATTGTATCAGAGGGCACCCCGATCTCAGCGGCTGCACGAGGTTATTCGATGACTCCGGGCATTTATACCCCAGAGCACATCGAAGGCTGGAAAAAAACCACCCAAGCTGTGCATCAAGAAGGCGGGAAAATATTTACTCAACTTTGGCATGTGGGGCGACGCAGTCATTCTGATATTTCAGGTACTAAGCCGTTAGCCCCATCAGCGATTAAAATCCCAGATCAAGTATTTGGCCCACTAGCTGAAGGTGGCTTTGGGATGATTGAAACTGAAACGCCACGGGAGATGACGCTGCAAGACATTAAGAGCACGATTGCGGATTTTGTACAAGCGGGCAAAAACGCCATTGAAGCTGGTTTTGATGGCGTGGAAATTCATGCTGCGCATGGTTACTTGTTTGATACCTTTTTACGCTTAGAAAGCAACCAAAGAAGTGATCAATATGGTGGCAGCCAAGAGAATCGTATGCGCTTTCTGGTTGATACCTTACAAGCACTTACTGACGAAATTGGTGGGGAAAGAGTTGCGGTTCGTCTGTCTCCTCATATCGGAGAGGGTTTTGCTGGGGATGATGTTGAAATTGTTCCGCTAACGTTAGCATTGCTGGAAAAACTACAACCGATGAACCTTGCGTATGTGCATTTTTCAGAAAACATATCACGCTATGTAGAGGTACCTGAAGAGTTTCGCCAACAAGTTCGTCGAATATACTCAAACCCAATTATGATAGCGGGTAAGTTGACTAAGGAGTCAGCGCAACAGTTACTCGACAAGCAGTATGCTGATTTCGTTGCCTTTGGTACCCCTTTTGTAACGAACCCAGATTTAGTCGCCCGTTTGGCCAATGGTAACCCACTGGCCGAGTTTGATGCTGACGCAAGACTCACCTTGTATGGTGGCGGAGCCGAAGGCTACATCGATTATCCTACTTATCAGGCATAGCAAAACTAGGCATCAAGGACTAACCACTCCTTGGTGCCTTCTCCTTTCTTTAAGCAAACGAGAATGCGATGGAACCCTATCAAATTTGGCAATATCAAACAGAGACACACAGTATCATTTTAGGTAACGCTAAAATACCAGCTTTAGATGACAATGAAATCTTAGTACAAAACAAAGCGATTGGTATAAACCCTGTCGATTGGAAATTTATTAAAGCCAATCCTCTAAATTGGCCGAATGGTCATGTTCCTGGTGTTGATGGTGCAGGCGTCATCGTACACGTAGGCTCTAAAGTTGACACCAGTCTCATTGGGCGTCGAGTGGCGTATCATGGCTCACTAAATCGCCATGGTAGCTATGCTGAATATACCGTTTTGAATGCTGAGCGAGTGATGACGCTGCCTGAGAGCCTATCATTTGAACTTGCAGCAGCGCTACCTTGCCCGATGCTTACCGCATGGCAAGCATTTGAAAAAATTCCATTAACCCGACAAAGAGAAGTGCTTGTCGTTGGTTTTGGCGCGGTGAATAATTTATTATCCCAGTTCCTTCTCGATGCGGGTTATATCGTTGATGTTGTCTCAGCGAGTCTGAGCGAAGAGCGAGCCCAAAAGCTAGGTATTCGCCAAGTTTATCGAGAACAATCTCAAATCGACAAGAAATACTTCGCCATTTTTGATGCCGTGAGTGGCGAAAATGCCGCCCATTTAGTACCACTGTTAAGAGCGAATGGACATATTGTCTGCATTCAAGATCGTATTGCTAAACCCATTGACCCGCCATTTACTCGCACTATTTCTTACCACGAAATAGCCCTTGGCGCGTTACATGATTTTGGTGATAAACAAGATTGGCATGCATTAATGCAAAATGGTGAAGCGTTACTTGAACGAATTACTAAAAGTGATGTTGAAATTAGTGAGCCAATCACATTTAATTTTGGACACATGCACGAGGCATTGACACATAGTGAATTTACAAAACTAAAAACTGTAATTACATTGAGTTAAACCGCACTATTTGTATTAGTTCACTCGTATCCCAACGGTCTCTTTCTTGGTTGGCTTTAACTTTGGGCTTTTGCCCTACTGTCACGTTTTCAAAAGGGTTATGGCTGCAGTAGTTCATTAACTTGCACCACTTAAAAAACTGAAATACGGCCGCTAAGTATTCTTTATTACTTTTATAGCTTCTGCCCTGTGTGAGTAGCTCATCACGGTACTTCATCGCATCAGCCGAGGTGATATCGTTAACGCAAATAGCTTGAGTGCTTTTTGGTGACCGGTTACCGATTGTTGGCAGTAACTTAATTAAGTGACAGGTTCGCTGTTCAAGTTGTTTAATAGAGAGTGGTCTAATGCCTGACTTCTCTTTTGAAGTAACAAAACCTGCTAGAGCATCATGTAACGTCACCACGGACATTGCTTGAGCGACAGCCGTGGTTTCACGGTGTTGTGACAGCTTAGTGTCTCTGATGGGGATGCTATAACTTGCTGGCTTTGTACTGATGGTTGACTTGTTTTTCTCAAATTCACTGCGAAGACTGTTAATCACTTCATCAACATAACGAATAAAGTCATTAATACAGGTTTGATGGTCGATGTTATTGATGATTTTTTTCAGTGTGCCAGCGACATCGATATTACGAATAACCGCTTGTGCTCT
>NZ_MCTY01000022.1:0-14629 GCF_002873635.1 Shewanella sp. 10N.286.52.B9 | reverse complement strand
ACTAAAAACATATTAATTCATAAACTTACAATATATTTTTCTTTTGATAGTAAATCCCTGGGTTACAACGCACCATCGTAAATTCATCAGATAAGCCTGAGATAGATTCTGACGCCCCTAAAAATAAAATCCCATTGGGATTAAGGGCGGCAGCAAATTGCCGCAAAATTTTAGCTTTTGCCTCTGGAGAAAAATAAATCAACACATTACGACAAAAGATAATATCGAACTTACCCAATAAGCTATAACTTTCAAGCAGGTTATGACTTCTAAAATTCACTAACCGCTGAACATTATCTTTCACTTTCATATGACCTGACGGCATTGGATCAAAAAATTGTCGCTTTCGCTCATCTGATAGCCCACGGGCTAAGGCTAAGCTGTCATATTCGGCCTTTTTACAACGCGCTAGCATTGAAGGTGATAAATCGGTGGCTTGGATCGTCGCGCTACCAGGCAATGCCCCCGGCTTACGCTGCTGATACTCTAAAATAGTCATTGCCAATGAATAGGGCTCCTGCCCTGACGAGCAAGCGGCTGACCATATTTTTAACGGCCGACCTAAGCGGCTATATTCAGGTAATAAAGCATCATGAAGTAATTCAAACGGGTATTTGTCTCTAAACCACAGAGTTTCATTTGTGGTCATAGCGTCAATCACTTCCGCCCGTAAATGCCGCTCCATTGGCTTCATTGAGCGCTTAACCACTTCCGATAATGAGGGCAAATCATGCTTGCCCATTAAAGGCGCTAAGCGACTTTTTACTAAATATTGCTTGTTGTCACCTAATACAATGCCACTGTGTTGCTCTAAAAAAAGCTTAAACTGATTATATTCTGCTTCAGCAAGTGATTTGTTCGGCACTTTTACATCCTATTTTAAAGAGGCGCTTTACATTGTTTGCAATCTAAAGCCGCCGCTTTGTTTGGTTACCGAGCACTTGGTAACAAACGTGAAATCTACAACCTATGGTGAATCATCAGCCCTAGGTTTTCGATTGAATTATTATAAAATGAGATGTTTGTTGACCGCTGACGCTAACTCATCGGGATTAAACTTAGCGATAAAGTCGTTTGCGCCGACCTTTTCAACCATGGCCTGATTAAACACGCCACTTAATGAAGTATGCAGCACCACTTTAATATCTTTAAGTTTTGGATCGTCGCGAATTTCCGCCGTTAAGGTATAGCCATCCATTTCTGGCATTTCAATGTCTGAAATAATCAGTGGAATTTCATCGGCAACATTATCCATCTCAGTGGCAATCGCTTTTAATTTCTCTAAGGCATCTTTACCATCAATAGCGGTGTCAATTTGCAGGTTCAATGACGATAATGAACGGATAATTTGCTTACGAGCAACTGCAGAGTCATCAATCACCATAATATGGTAATGCTGCTCTTTATCAATGGTAATAGCATCACTGGCAGCTTGGCTTAATTCCGTTTTTACTGGTGATATTTCATCAAGAATTTTTTCAACATCTAAAATCTCAACCAATTCACCTTCGATTTCGGTTACTGCAGTTAAATAAGAGTTGCGCCCAGCCCCTTGTGGCGGTGGCATAATTGATTCCCAATTCATATTAATAATGCGCTCTACTGAGCTAACCAAAAAGCCCTGAATACTGCGGTTATACTCAGCAATAATGATGAAGCAATTTTCAGTCGATGCCAACGGACGGCCACCAGTTGCCGCACTTAAATCAATCACTGAAATAGTCGAGCCCCGAATGTGAGCAATGCCTTTAATCATTGGGCTTAAACGGGGTAACTTTGTCAGTGGCGGACACTGTAATACTTCTTTTACTTTAAAAACGTTGATACCGAAACGTTGGCGACCATTAAGTTTAAAAAGCAGTAACTCCAGTCTATTTTGGCCTACCAGTTGGGTACGTTTATTAACTGAATCAAGAATGCTCGACATAACCCTGCCTTGTTTTATGAATGCTTTCCCTAGTGGGATTTATTATTAGAGTTCACTGTTAATCAGTGTTTTAAAGCGACAGTAAAACCATTTTCGCAAATTGTAACACAGTAATTTATGCCAATTTGCTGGTTTAGCGCTTAAATTTAGCTATAGGCATAGTTTTTGCTTGATTGTGGTCACATCGCATTTAAGCGACGATTTCAATGAAAAAAGTCAAACTTCTGACAAAGATAACATTGAGAATGTTTAGCCTTATCATTGCTAATTAAAATTGAAGTTTAGAGGTAACCTGGCCAATCAAGCTAGTTAGAATATTATGAAGAAAAACATTCTACTATTGATCATTATTTTTTTATCTTTACCGGTTAACGCCAGTGAAGATGCCACCATAACTTACTCTCTATCGACCATTACTGAATTAGCTAAAGAGGTAGTAGCAAAAAAAATTGCTAAAAAGCCCAATGCGGTGATCAACATTAGCCCGCAAAATCTTGATGGCCGATTAACACCGCCAAGATGTTTGCCACCCATTAGTGTTGAAATGGCCAGTGACCGCGAAATTAGCCGCACCAACACAGTCAAAATTAGCTGTATCAGCCCTGATTATGACTACCCATGGCAAATGTTTATCTCGGTTAAAGTTGAGGTTATGTATCCAGTGGTGACAGCATTGGGAATTATTGAAAAAGGTGAGTTAATCACAGCAGATAATGTGGCAATTAACTATGTTGACCAACACAGTATCCGCGGGCAGTTTTTTTCTGAGATCTCACAATTACTCGGTACCCGCTCAAAAAGGCGTGTGTCAGCTAAAGCGCCTTTGCTAAACAATAATTTATGCTTTGTTTGCAAAGGAGATTCGGTATCTATTTATGCTAAAACAAACGCATTTGAAATAAAAACTGCCGGAGAAGCACTAAGAGATGGTAATATTGGCGATGCTATTAGAGTCAGAAATAGCAATTCTAACAGGCGATTAGATGTCATTGTCACAGGCGTTGGCGAAGTTGAAGTTAGAATGTAAAATATTCTAAAGTTTTTTCTGACAAGGCCGATAACCTGTTTGGAAAACCCTAACATTACGCTGGAGCCTCACATGGCAATTGATATTAACCATCTAAAAACAGCTTCTCATGCTCAGTTGCGCACCAATCGCGACGCAGGAGCAACAACGCAAACAGCTGACTCAGCGGCTAAGACCACGGCTGCCCCAGTAAAAACGGATTCGGTCAGTATTACTGCACAAGCGCAGCAGCTGCAGGGAGTGCAGAGTAATATGGCATCTTTACCAGAAGTTGACCAAAGCAAAGTTGATGCAATTAAATTAGCAATTTCAGAAGGTCGCTACAAAGTCGATCCTGAAAAGTTAGCTGCTAACATTGCTAGCTTTGAAGCTGATCTTGACGGATTAAATTTCGACCAAGAGTAACCTCATCGTTACTCTTGATATTATCGGCCACACATTACTTAACGGGTAATGTGGGTTTTAATAAAGAGTAACTTATGACTGAATTACTACAGCTGTTATCTTTTCAGCACGACACCTTGTCGTCGCTGAAATTACTTGTATCTGAAGAAAAATTAGCCCTTACTGAACGTGACGCAGATAAACTACTGTCACTGGCAAAATACAAGGTTGACTGCCTAAACAACCTCAAACTTAATGATGAAAAGTTAGCCTCTCACCCAGAAAAAGCATTATTAAACGCTGAGCCAGAACTCATTGTTAAAGTCGAAGAAGCCAAAGCGATTCTAGACGAGTGCAAGGCCATCAATAGTCAAAATGCCAGCTTAATTGAGCTTAATATAGCCAGCCTTAATCGCTTCTCTCAAGCGCTGCAAATGAGCCGTAATGCATCAAGCCTGACCTATAATGACAAAGGCCGAACTTCAACGATTTCCTCTTTAGGGCAAAACCTTAAAGCATAATCGAGGCGGTAATTAACTGCCCTGCGAGTTGCTAGATTGTGTTTTAAAAACCAAAAAACCGCTCAAAGAGCGGTTTTTTTGTACTTCAGTTAAGTTAATTTAAATGACTGGATTTAAATAATTAAATTTAACTAAAAGTAAGTCACATGCTTAATCGTTCTAGGCCTATTTTGCTGCTGATATAGGCTCCATACCTGTGAAAAATCCAGTTCTAACTCAGTCACATACATATCACCAGCCGGATAGCTTTTGACCACTTTCGCGCCTTTAATCATGCCCGAGACACTGGCGGTAACGGTTTGCTTATTCAGCAACCAATCATCGACCTGGCTACTGGCATCAATCTGCTGGCCATACACTTGCTCAGCCAGTTCCCGATAAGCGGCAATTTTAGACGCTTGCATCGCCATTAACACCTTGTGAGATTGCTCTGTTGCCGGTTGCGTTGCTAACGGCGCATAACCAATAGCGGTTAGTTTAGGAAATTGTTTAGGCGCCTCGGTTTCCCATTGCACATACTTGTCGTTTACCGCACACCCGGACAAGGTGAGGGCTGCTGTCAGGGCTGCAAACAGTATTGCCTTCATTGGTTATCTCCTAAAATAGTCACGCTTGCCATACCTGCATGCTCGTTTCGATACAAGATGCCGTCTTTTGAAATCACCTTATTGGCAGGTGTTAAATAGCCTGGCAGGCTGTGGGTTTTAACAAAGGTTTGTACCGCTGACACTACTCGATTATTGCTAGTATTGACAATTCTGGCATTGACCACCACGCCCTCTGAGGTAGTGCCCATGGTGGCTACGACCACATGGGATACCGCTAAATCTGTGGCAAGCTGCTTCCAGTCGCGGCTTAAAATAAACTCACCCTCCGCAGTGGCGCGAAGTGAACTAGCCACATTCATATCAACAAGATTAAATTCATTGGCATGAAATGCAGTCAACATGCCTTGCTGCAATTGCTGCCCCAGCAAATTAGTTTGTCCGTAATCATCAAGCATGACAGGTGTGGTGATCAGCAGTGGTTGATCAGCTCGTAAGCTGTCGTTTTGTAGCACTAATTCATTGACAATTTTTTCCGCCAAGCGGTTAACCCCAGCTTTGGGCGCTATGCCTGACTGCTGAATATCGTAGTGAATAACATGATCCGTTTTGGGCTCAGACTCATACCAAAAATTCATCTCATAGCCTTCATTGACATAAGATAAATCATCATACTCTGTCGGTTGTGAGCCAGCACAAGCTGTCATCAACATCATGATTGGAAGTAAACCAATTCGGCGCATATTGCATTCCTGTATTTAACTCAAGCATTGCTATGGGCTAAGGCGTTTGAGGCCTAAAGGTTAAAAATGAATTCTAAAAACACTATCGGCAATCAGGATAAAAACTTTAGATAATTAATCCCTTTCAGCATTGGCTTAACGACTTATATATTGAAAACCAATAACAGGCACATTCTTTGCATTTATTCTCAAACAATCGCTCCTAGTACTTTAACGCCATAAACTTGGCACTGTATTAGTCGTTCATCGTTATCTTTAAGCAAGTGATTAATATGAAAATATGCAGTAAAACAACCCAGCGACTCTACTCCGCAGCCATATTGCTGTTTGTCAGTATCTTGAGTCTGCCGTTAAAAGCTGAAATTATTGAAGTAACAGGCCATGCGAATATCATTAATGGCAATGTAGATAAGGCGCGTGAAGTGGCGATCAGCCAAGCGCTAAGCTATGCCAGCATGCAAGCTGGGGTTGGTGTTAACGTTAATAGTCAATACATCTCGGGTCAGGGGCAGTTAAGCCAAGATGCATTTCAGTTTAGTCATATAGGACAAGACAATAATATTGAACTGGTATCTGAAATGCTCACCAGCACTGACATTACTGTATTACTAAGATTAGATCTTCAAGACGACTCAGCTCAGCAATGCCGAGGTCAGCAATTAAGAGCGGCAATAATGGTGCCTCAGGCCAGTATTCAAGATCGCGCTCAATTACGTTATGGTCAGTTATTAAACTTTACTCAAGCACTATCACAACAGTATGGCGTGCTACTAAATAGTCACTCCCATAATAGCTTTGCCCGCATTCACGCCGATGAAGCACTAGATCACAGCAATGAGTTAATCAATTTTAAAGGTAATCGCATCCCAAGTTGGTTAGGCGAAATCACCGATAGCCAATATATCTTACAACCAGAAATCCTCGATATGTCAACCGAGCCCACCTCAGGATTAATGTTTGGCTTATTTCACGGCTATCCACAAAGACAAATCAGCTTTAAGTTAACTTTGTATCACGCTATTAGCGGTGAAAAAGTCTGGAGTAAAGATTACTCAGCACAGGCGCAGTGGGAGTTTGAACGTGACGAAACCGTATCACCCACCACTAAACGTTTTTGGCGCTCAAGCTATGGCCAAACGGTTAACCAGCTTATGCAGCAAAGCACTGCTGACATTGATAATTTGCTAAATTGTCGCCCACTGCTGGGACAAATTGTGGCTAAACAAGGCAATAGAATAATTATTAACTTAGGCCGTAAGCACCATGTGAGAGCCGGTGATAGCTTTCAAATTGTATTGCAACAAAATATCCCAGACAGAGTGAATTTAATGCGCGCCGTTGCCACACCAAACCGCGCAACAGTCACTATTGATCAAGTATCAGAAGAAAGTGCCACCGCAGTATTACAAGGCATAGACGCAACAGGGAATATTCAAATACAAGATATCGTGATTAAGATTTAAGCAACTAAATTTAAAGCCTTTTAATCAAGATTAAAACTTGTATAATTGCGCTTAGTCTCCCTATAGCTCAACAGGATAGAGCAGTCGCCTCCTAAGCGATCGATCAGGGTTCGAGTCCTTGTGGGGAGACCAATTATGCCCATTTTATTATATTAATCAACACCTTATCTTCTTACACGCAATCCTGTGTCACCCCTGTGTCACCACGGAAAAAGATTTTTTTACCACTTCTTATTATAACTATTTCGAATAACCCCAGTTTTAAAGCATTCACTTCAATTATGGACTTTTCGCCCTATTTCTAATAGTTTTCCTATATTAAAAAAGGAAAGTGACCCAATGAGCGATTTATTCAATTCTTTCATAAGTACCGATGATTTTGTCTTTCTTCTATCATCAACCCCATTACCATTGCAGCCTTATTTACTAGCTATTAATGAATTATCTGAACTACCAATTCAACAAGAATATTATGGAAGTATTGATGGTGAAATTCAGCTTAATGATTTACACCTTCCATTTAGCCAAGGCCTTCCATCTTTGATAGATGTGACTCATAAAAAAGACCCTATTAAAGAGCTAGCAAAAATTGAAGGGATTGAACAAACATTAGAAAGCGAACAACAATCAGCTACCTCAGCACTTGCCAGCTTGTTTACTCCGTTAAGAGAGCTTGAACCTCTGAGTGATATAAAGCTTATTCAAAAATTCGCGAATGCTTCTTCCTTAGCTACTGCATTTTGCAGTTCAGCAAGAGATGATATCAACCTTTTACCTAGTTTTTGCAAAGGTTCAGAACCTTTACTGCATGCTGCCCTAGCCAATCAAATGGCAGGATTAATTCAACAAGCCCATTTGTTATATCAGTTATTTATAGATAAACAGCTTATTGACTCTAATGAACAATTTCAAAGGTTGCTATCTGAAATAGGCAAGCATAAAGCTATAGCGAAAAAGGCAAGTTCGAATGCAAAAAAAGGTCATTCAAAACGGCATTCACTAAACCGTCAGCGTCAAGAGTTTGCTTTATCTTTACTGAGAAAAAAGAAGTACCCCAGTGCTAGGCATGCCGCAAAATGTTTATACCCTGAAATTAATGAGTTTGGGGAGCAGATAGGCGTAAAGTTTACTGATGAATTTCAAGGTAGAGAAACCATTGAAAGGTGGTTTAGGCCAGAAATGAAGAAAACATAATAAAAACATGATTATAAAAAGTATCTTACAGTAAGGTACTCTCCTTTTACTGTTAAATACGCTCATCTAACCGCAAGATACGCATACACACTAACCGCCTGATTATATTGTTAACTCCGACGAATAAATACAAATCGGAGTTAATATGAATACACTACTTACCCCTGCCGCTGTTGCCGAGTTTCTTGGCGTAACAATCGGTACTCTCTCAGTATGGCGCTGTACAGGTCGTTACCCACTTAGCTTTATCAAAGTGGGTCGTCGTGTGATGTACCGCCAAAGCGATGTTGAAAACTTCGTGAATGGGAGGGTTTATGAACACACTGCTTAATTATTCCCTAATTGAAATACTTGCCCTAATAGCGAATCACATTCCTGCAATCAGGGATATTAATGCACAAAAAGGTGGTGAGTAATGGCCACTTTTAGCAAAGAACAAATTAGCTTTATTGAATGGTTGTCGAAAGGCAACCATATTGAAGTGTGCATAGAGATTTGCCCTGACCTTGGCAAGATGACTGGTTATGAGTCATTTTCAGGCAGCTTTCAAAAACGAACTTTATTCAAACTCAAGCAGCAAGGCTTTCTGGCTGAAAGCACTCGTAACGACATGGGTATGAAGTGGCAGAAATGTTCTTTAAATCAACGTGGCTATCAATGGTTAAAACAGCATGGAGGGCTTAAGAATGCCTAGTGTGCATCCCCATGATAAAGAGTGGCTTAAAAAGAAACTTTTCGGCCTGCCTAACGTTCATAAATTTTCAATTCTGCGATGTTACAAGCGTATTCCGACAAGAAGATTATCCAATCTTTATATTCTCGATGTCACTAAAAAAATCGATCAAATAATAGGTATTAACGGTCAACGATGCAGTGTAAACATTGAGGAAGTGGACTATAAAACCAAGGCTAAATTACACGCAAAACTTTGCTCTAAAATAGCGACAAGAGTTAATAATTTTGGTTTAGAGAAAGGTTACCGCTCAATTATCCATTACGTGAAAACCTATGGAATAGAGCCACCACAAATTAGTGACGCTATTATTGCAAATTTACAGAATGATTGCTTATCAGAGATAGAAAAAAGCAAGGTAATTGGCGTGATTAAAAGGGCTTCAACTGATACTTGGTGGGTAGCCAAATTAAGAAGACAACATAACCGACAAATTGAGTCGGTATCCCGCTTACTAAACCAAGTAAACAAATATAAGGGAATATATGCCAGTAACGTAACAGTAAGCAACTTCAAAACCCAGTGGCAAAACAATCGTGAGTTACTTGAAAATACCATTGCCACCAATGAGCATGATTACTCAATGAGTTTGGCTGAATTGTCAGATTTAAACGTATCGAATCCCAAAATAAGAAAAGCAGAATTAATGGTTCGCATCCGTGGTTTTGAAGATTACGCCAAAGACATGGGCTATTCAGCAATATTTTTAACCATGACAACTCCGTCTAAATACCATAGAAGCTTTTCAAAATCAGGTGCCGAGAATCCTAAATGGAATGGCGCTACTCCGCTTGATGGACAGGATTATCTTAATCGCACCTTCCAACGTATTAGAGCATCATTAAACCGTGACAATATCACCCCGTTTGGTTTCAGAATTGCCGAACCCCACCATGACGGTACACCCCATTGGCACTTACTCTATTTTGTACCAACAGAACATCAAGACAGACTGGTAGAAACCTTCGAGCATTATTGCTTTGAAGAAGATGGTGATGAAAATGGCGCTAAAAAGCACCGTTTTAAAGTTGAGTACATTGACCCTGAAAAAGGTTCGGCAACGGGATACATCGTTAAGTATGTTTCTAAGAGTATTGATGGTGAAGGCATTGAACATGACTCATATGGGAAAGAGGCTACAACTTCAGCAGTGCGAATAAAAGTCTGGGCTTCATGCTGGGGCATACGCCAATTTCAACAAATTGGTGGTGTAGGTGTAACTCAGTGGCGAGAATTAAGACGTTTATCAGCCATTAAAGATGAAAGCTTAGATTGGGTTGAAACGGTTAGACAAGCAGCTGATGAATCTAACTGGAGCAAATATACCGAACTTATGGGCGGCGTATTTTGCAAACGTGAAGACCAACTTATCAGGCCACTGTACCAACTTAAAAAGCAATCGACTCACCCAGTAAATTGCCCTGTAACCAAATCAGGGGCTAAAAATGAGCCTAAAACCATAGTTAATGATGATTCCCGTAAACCCTGCATAAACACTAAGGATTCAGCGCATCGATGCGCTATGAGCGCATACGATAATATTGCAAGAAACCCTATACACCATGCAGGGTTCACTAAAAATTACCTTTCAAGAATTGCAGAACCATTTACAGAAATTTCTGCAATCAATCTAGAAACGGTTTCAGCAATGCCTGCAATATGTGCTGAAAGCAATCCAGCAATGATTACTGAAATTCTGAGACCATATCCTGCATATTCCAACAATCACACAGTAAACAGTCACCAAAGCAACATATACAAAACTAACCGCTACGGGGATGAGTTTGTTACTCAGCTCAAAGGCATTGTGGCTTTAGGAGTCGAAATCATTACCCGAGTCCATGAATGGACATTAACTCAATCAAGCCGTGCTAGTGAACTTGATCTAACTTGGAGTTCTGTAAATAACTGTACCTAACGAATTTATTAATCATGGCTATATTCAGGCTGGCAGAATTTATAGTTGGTGATGACATTAACTCATAATTGGATAGAAACGCGTTAGACATTTAACTCTATCTGTGAGTTTCAGATTAAAATTTCGATGAATTAACGCCTCGCTCACCCGCAAATTGGACTGCGGTATTTTTTGTGTAAAATCAGCGTAGGGACTGGCACACAAAAAATGGCGCTGTTCAATTTATCGGGTGCAGCGCCTTGTTAGGCTATAAACCTAGTTACAGGAACTACAACATAAAATATTTATCACAGCAGTCACACTGGTAAAATTTATTTGATGCTAAATAGCCAGTTACTCCCCCAATAATTGCACCTGGGATGGTTCCTGCAATGGCACCAAGAGGCCCACCTGCAATACCAAAGCCGGCTCCAATTTTGGCTCCTAAAGCCGCCGAAGCCGTCGCTGCTGCAGCACCCTTTAAAGATGAGCCTTCGAAATTATGACCACACTTGGGACATTCTACTTTAGCCATTTTACTTCTCCATAGTTTATAAATTAAATAGAATCGGTAGGCGCAGGGCGATAAGAGCCTAACGCTTTGAATATGGGGCAAATACGAGCGTTTTGGCCGAAGGCCAGCGAGTATTTGTCCCAGTGAGTTTACGAACGACATAATTCATTTGTTAGCTTCAATGACTTTGAAGCTTGAATAAAGAGGGAATTCGTTATTACTTACTAAATCTCTAATCACTAATTCAACAGTGTATACCCCAACAGGATCTCCTAACTCAGCGATTAATCCGACCCTATCTACGGCTAATCCTAGCTGTCCTTCCGGCATCGCTGGTTTATTCTTCCATAGTTCTGTGTCTTTGATTTCTGTGTAAACAGAACCATCGGGTTTAACAATTCGATAATCTACTTCAGCTACGCAATTGCCTTTTTCATTGGCCTTACATCCATAAAATACTACCAATGCTTCAATAGGTTGCCCTTTTTCAACTTCCTCATCATTCGTTACGTAATAACCGTCAGTTGGTACTTCCCAGTTATCTAACATTTTTTGTGAGTTGGTGGTCATAAATACCATAGCCCCGAAATCACCAATGCCTCCTTGAAAGCTCCTTTCAGGGGCTATTTCGCCATTTTCGTACCACTGTTCAGATATAGCCGAAAAAGAAACAATAGAAATAAAGAAAATTAAAAATTTCAAGAAACCTCCATTTTGAAGCTAACGCCAAGTTAAGCTGTGAGTGAATGTGTGCCAAAATTAGAGCGAAGCGAAAATGGCACGCGTTTACGAATCAGCTTAAACTTTTTGTTATGCGCTTTTGCCGACAACCCTTTCCTTAATCATGGTTTGTAAACCATAATCAGTGAGACTCCACAGCGCTTGAGGGTTATCGTTATTAATGGAAATCAGACCTAGAGCTAGGAACTGAATTCGAATTGTATAAAGGACTTGGCTGTCAATTTGCAAAGATGATATGTGAACATTATTCTTATCCGCACCACTAAATTGCTCAGCAACAAAACTATTTACACTGCTATCAAATGCATTGTCAGCTAAAAATGGAGATAGAGTTGAGAATAGTTGCCTCCATGTCACTGATTTAGACCATGTATGGTTCTGCGTGCGATCATGCATAGAACGAGCGTAAATTTGATAAGAGCCAGCTAATTCTATTTCACTTTCCCAATCAGCAAGTTCGTCAACAGGCAACAAGGATTGTTGTGGCTTTTGTTCTTCAAGTTGAAGTGCTAAGTCTTCATTGCGTTTACGCAACACATTAATCTCAGCAAGCAATTCTGGTGACGCAGATGAATCAGCTCTTACCCAACCTACAGCGGGAAACATTTTAATTGTCTTATTTAGACTTAGAGCAACTTCACCGGGAAGCTGAGCTGACTCCTTCCAATAGCGAACTAACCTTCCTTCACTTACTTTCTCTCGAAAGAGCTCCAGTTTTTCCGCTAATTCTTCGGACATTTCGCTTTTTGAGCGAGGCAATGAGTCTGGTGACTCATGTAACAGAGCAATTACTTTGATTCCTTTGCTTACAGCATAATCAAACTCTTTCTCCGTGTAACTTAAACCATCATCGGCTGTTGAACCGTACCGCCCACCAATTATTAACAGATAATAGTCGCAGTCATCGATGACTTTTTTGATAAACTCCCATTGCTCTTCGTCAGCAGCAGGAAATAACTCCATTCCGGCAGGAATACAATCCATTTCCATTAATGTTTGAAGCACACTTTGTCGCTCATCTTTTAAGTCTATATATGTAGAGCTCACAAATACTTGATATCTCTTATCCATTATCACCTCGAATTGCCTTAGCGCATAACGCCTTACTAATGGGCGCATAAATGCTTGGCTAAAATTAGCGACGAAGGAGCGCAAGCCAAGCGTTTTGCGTCCTTTTGAGCAACTTGTTAAGTGGCTGATACTCTTGACTTTACTGTATCAAAATCTTCAACATTAGTATTGATTTTGGATCCTAAATATACAACTACTTCACGAGCACCAGCTCCAATAGCTAATTCTCTCAGAACTCTTTCTTCTATATCTGTCAGTCCACCATCGGTTTTTTCTAATTGATGCACAATGACGCGAGGTGAAGGTTTAATTTTTGATTTATGCAATGTGTACATACCATGCTGCAATATCTTTTCAGCACACATAAAGTCGGCAACAAATGATCTATTGTGTTTAAAGGGGTTAAGTACCCGAACATTCGGAGAAGAAAGAGATTTAGCTTCCGATCCAATTGCTTTTACTATTTCACCTTTTTTAGTGCTTTCTATAGCAATGTAAGGCTCAGTTTCAAAAGACAAGTTGGAAGAAAAAACTTTGATAGAAAGTTTGTTTTCACTTAATTCAAAAAGTAAATCATGTGAAAAAAGGCTTCTTATAAATGTAAACAAAACTCTGGGCCTCCGAGCCACTTAACGCCCTGCTAATAAGTGAACCATGTGCTGGCAGGCGATTTGCTCAGCAAATGGCATGACAGCCTTGGTGAATCTGGATTTAGCAGCTTGTTAGTAGCTGGCAGATTAACTTTAGGCGCCAGCCATCTTTACTAAAAACAAAATAAAACCACTAAAAAATAGTAAGCCAAGGACCACCATTATGGTTAATGTTTTAGATTCGGTCATTGATTTCAAGAGAGCAAATTTACTCAAAAGCCCTGTCCCAATGAGTGCTGCTTCAGCTAGGTTTTCTTTAGATTGTTTATTCATTTGAGATTCCTTTCTATGATGAACCATTGACTACTAACGCTTCAATCAGCCGACGCGTTAGCGGTCGGCTGCATTGATTTGTTAGATTTTTTAGCTACGACGAACCTTACATTCTCTCGTTTTTCGTGTTGCTCAGAGCCAAGGCCAGAAAGTAGCTCTTGGCAAAATTCAGTGTATTCTGCCCCTAACTTTTCTTTTAATCTTTGCATTCTATTGAGCCTTGCAGCCCAACCTTCAATAATTTCCGTAGGTGCCGCACCAGAGAAATTTAGCTCGGGGTCAGTAACATCATTGTCAACATGCACTATTTCGAAGCCGGCACTTTGCAACAAGCCTTGCATCTTCGCACCAAAATTGAAGTCATAAATGCCAGATTTGTATGATTCAAGTTCAAAGCGCCTCACTCTTTCGTAGTACTTGCTGTTTTTTTCAAGATTTCCGGAAATAAAGCAGGAGACATCAAGCAATGCGATCCACCCTCCTTGATTCATAGACGAATTTACAGAAATCAAAAAATCGAGTGGCTTGCGAAGATATGAAAGAGAAAAGCTGCTCCAAATTCCGTTTACCGATTCGACGGACAGGCTATCAAAACTTAGAAAATCAGTGCATATGAACGTTTCATTGCTGCTTTTATTCGACTCACAGAAATCAATGAATTCCTGATTGATATCTATTCCTAAAACATTTTTAACACGGAACGAAAAAAGTCGGGACACATCACCGACGGAGCAACCAAGATCTACAACCGAGTCATCCTGACTCAGAGGTATAAACTGAAGATAGCGTTCCCAGCCTCTCCAATTCTGTTGTTTTTCATACTCTTGAAAAAGGTTCACTAACTTCTCCGTGTACTTCTAAAATCTAACAGCTTATTCAATAGCAGCACAATAATGTTCCAGGCTGCTCAATTCAAACTTCAAAGATACCATCGCTAAGTTATTGT